>NZ_BAAHXE010000028.1:0-29113 GCF_054657095.1 Hydrogenophilus islandicus
ATCCCGAGGCGCTCTTGATCGATTGCCGCTCAGAGATAGAGTATTGGTTCGTCGGCCATCCGGTCGGGGCGGTCCATGTGGCGTGGGTCGAGGCGCCTCAGTGGGAGCGCAACCCCCGTTTCGAAAGCGAGGTGCGTAAGCTCGCCGGCGACGGGCTCCACCGCCCGATCCTCTTGATCTGCCGCAGCGGCAACCGGTCGGTCGCAGCGGGGGAGGCGCTTCTTGCTGCGGGTTTCACCCACGTGATCAACGTCGTTCACGGCTTTGAAGGGGATCTCGACGAACACCACCACCGCAGCAGCAAAAACGGTTGGCGGTATGAAGGGCTGCCGTGGGAACAGGGGTAGCGACAGTCACCACGGCGTGCGGCGCAACTGGACCGCTTCGGCGATATGGGGCGGATGGACCGTCGCAGCGTCAGCCAGGTCGGCGATCGTGCGCGCGACTTTCAACAGGCGATGGTGGCCACGCGCCGAGAGGTGGAGCCGCTCCGCCGCTTTGACGAGCAGCCCCCGCGCCGCAGCGTCGAGGGGGGCGTAGCGGTCGAGCTCCGCAGGGGTCAAGTGGGCGTTGAGTTTCCCTTGGCGGGCGTATTGCCGATTCTGTGCCGCCGCGACTCGTAGCGCGACGGTTGCCGACGATTCGCCCCTTCCCGCCTCAGCAAGCGTCTCGGGGGGAAGGCGCGGCGCCTCGACGATGAGGTCGATGCGGTCGAGGAGCGGCCCGGAGAGTCTGCTGCGGTAGCGCTCGATCTGGGTCGGGGTACAGCGGCACCGCCCCGACGGGTCGCCGAGGTAGCCACACGGGCACGGGTTCATCGCGGCGACGAGTTGGAACCGCGCCGGGAAGGTGACGCGGTGACGCAGCCGCGCGACGGTGATCTCGCCCGTCTCGAGGGGCTCGCGCAGCGCTTCGAGGACTGTACGGGAGAATTCGGGGAGTTCGTCGAGAAAGAGGACCCCGTGGTGCGCGAGCGCGATCTCACCGGGGAGGATCTGGCCTCCTCCCCCGCCGCCGACGATCGCGGCGAGTGACGCCGAGTGGTGGGGGTTCCTAAAGGGGCGCACTCGCCACGCTTGCGGGTCGAACGGGGCAATCAGCGAGTGGATCGCGGCGCTCGCCATCGCCTCCTCTTCTGTCAGCGGCGGCAACAGCCCGGTGAGCCGCGCCGCGAGCATCGATTTACCCGACCCCGGCGGGCCGAAGAGGAGGAGCGAGTGGCCACCCGCTGCGGCGATCTCGAGTGCCCGCTTCGCTGCCGCTTGCCCTTTGACGTCGGCAAGGTCGAGCGGGGGGCGTGCGGGGGTGGGTTGCGGCGGGAGGTGAAAAGCGGCGGGGTACCCCGCGGGGGTCTCGCCGCGCAGCCACGCGAGCGCATCAAGAAGATCGCGGACCGGCCAGAGGGTGAGCCCCGCGACGAGCGCCGCTTCGCCGAGGTTTGCTGCAGGGACCATCAGCGCCCGCCCCGCTTGCCGCGCGGCGAGCGCGGTGGGTAAAAGCGCGGTCACTGCGCGCACCGAGCCGTCCAACCCGAGCTCCCCGACCATCTCGCAGGAACCGAGTGCCGCCGCGGGTACTTGGCCGCTTGCGGCAAGGAGGCCGATCGCGATCGGGAGGTCGAACCGCCCGCCGCTTTTGGGTAGGTCTGCCGGGGCGAGGTTCACGGTGATCCGCCGCACCGGAAACTCGAAGCCGGCGCTCGTGAGCGCTGCGCGCACCCGGTCGCGCGCCTCCTTCACCTCGGCGTCGGGCAACCCGACCATTGAGAAGCTCGGCAGGCCATTCGCGAGGTGCGCTTCGACCAGCACCTCGGGGGCCGAGACGCCGAGGGAGGCGCGGGTGTGGACGGTCGCGAGCGGCATCGGGGGCTAGGATTGCCAGACGATCAGCGCGTGCTGCTTCTTGCCGCGGGTGAGCAGCGTGTAGCGGCCGAAGCGACGCGCCTCCGTGTCAAGCGTCGCGGCGAGATCGGTCGTCTTCACGCCGTTGACGGCCACCGCATTGCCCTGGATGAAGGTGCGCGCTTCGCTCTTCGAGCGCGCAAGGTGCGCGGCAACGAGCGCGTCGATGAGCGGCGTCGGTTGGGCGGGGAGCGCCACCGACGGCATCCCGTCGAGCGCCAACTGGGCGTAGTCACTTTCGGTGAGCGCCGCGAGCTCCCCCGAAAAGAGGGCGTGGGTGATCCGTTCGGCGGCAGCGAGCGCGTCGGGGCCATGGACGAGGCGCGTCACCTCTTCGGCAAGGATCCGCTGCGCCTGCGGTTTGCCGTTCTGGGCGCGGTCGGCCGCTTCGATCGCCTCGATCTCGGTAAGCGGCAGGAAGGTGAAGTAGCGCAAGAAACGGTAGACGTCGGCGTCCGCGGTGTTCAACCAGAATTGGTAGAACTGGTACGGCGAGGTCTTCTTGGCGTCGAGCCACACCGCGCCCGATTCAGTTTTGCCGAATTTGGTGCCGTCGGCTTTGGTGACGAGCGGCAGCGTCAGACCATACGCCTCAGCGCGAAAGAGGCGGCGGATGAGGTCGATCCCGGCGGTGATGTTCCCCCACTGGTCTGAGCCCCCCAACTGCAGGCGGCAGCCGAAGCGGCGGTAGAGTTCGGCGAAGTCGTAGGCCTGCAGGAGCATGTAGGAGAATTCGGTAAAGGAGATCCCGACCTCGTCGCGCTCGATGCGGGCGGCAACCGCCTCCTTCTTGATCATCGCGTTCACGGAGAAGTGTTTGCCGACGTCGCGCAAAAAGTCGAGCACGTTCATCGCCCCGAACCAGTCGTGGTTATTGGCGATCACCGCGGCGTTGCTCCCCGAGAAGTCGAGGAAGGGCTCCAACTGGCGGCGGATGCGGTCGGACCATTCGCGCACCGTCTCCAACGAGTTGAGTTTGCGCTCCTGTGCTTTGAAGCTCGGGTCGCCGATCATGCCGGTCGCCCCGCCGACGAGCGCAATCGGCCGGTGTCCCGCAAGCTGAAAGCGGCGCAACGCCAAGACCGGGACCAGGTGGCCGAGATGGAGGCTATCGGCGGTGGGGTCGAAGCCACAGTAGAGGGTGATCGGTTCGCGCGCAAGGAGCTCACGCAGCGCTTCCGGGTGGGTGCATTGGGCAATCAGTCCGCGGGCAGTCAAGTCATCCAAGAGGTGGTGCGTCATGGTTCGTCAGTGTCAAAAGGGATTCGCGGGGATTATAACGTTGCCTCTGCAGCGCGTCCATCGCGCGGGTGGGCGTAGAATCAGCGCTATTGCCGGAAGAGCCTACTGGAGCAGTGACCACCCGGCGACTGGGAGAACACGATGGAACACCCCGAAGCGATCCTGCACACCCTCTTTGCCGCGGCGGTGGCGCGCGCCCAGCCGGAGAAGGTGATGCCGCCGTGGGTCGAGCAGCTCGTCGCCGATCCGCCGCCAGGGCGGACGATCGTCGTCGGCGCGGGGAAGGCGAGCGCCGCGATGGCGGTCGCGCTCGCCCGCCGCTGGCCGCAGACGCTGCCGCTGGAGGGGGTGGTCGTCACCCGCTACGGCCACCTGCCGCCCGACGGGGCAAACGGGGCGACCCCGTGCGGCCGGATTCGCCTTCTGGAGGCGGCTCACCCGACCCCCGACGCTGCTGGGGTCGCCGCGGCGCAGGCGATCCTCGCGGCGGTCGAGGCGGCAGGAGAGTGCGATCGTGTCGTCTGCCTCCTCTCGGGCGGCGGTTCGGCGCTTCTGCCGCTGCCGCAGCCTGGGGTGTCGCTTGCCACCCTTCGGGCGATCACGGCGCAGTTGCTCGCAAGCGGCGCGACGATTGCCGAGATCAACTGCGTGCGCAAGCACCTCTCGCAACTGCAAGGGGGGCGCTTGGCGCTTGCTGCCTTCCCCGCAGCGGTCGTGACGCTTGCGATCAGCGACGTTCCCGGCGACGACCCCGCGGTGATCGCAAGCGGCCCGACCGTCCCTGACCCGACCACTGCTGCGGACGCGCTCGCGGTGCTCGACCGCTACGCGATCGCAACGCCAACTGAGGTGCGACGCGCCCTTGCGACGGGGCTTTGGGAGACGCCGAAGCCCGACGATCCCGCGTTTGCCCGCTCTTCCTACCACCTCATCGCCACCCCGTGGGAGAGTCTGGTTGCGGCCCAGAGCGCCGCTGCGGCGTTCGGGATTGCGGCGCACATCCTCGGCGACGACTTCGAAGGGGAGAGCCGCATTGTTGCCCAGGCGCACGCCGCGCTTGCCCGCTCCATCGTCCGCCACGGGGAACCTTTCCAGCCGCCGTGCGTGTTGCTCTCTGGCGGCGAGACGACGGTGACACTCACCGAGCGCGACACCGCGCTCGCGCTTCCCGCACGAGGCGGGCGCAATAGCGAATTTCTCCTCGCGTTGGCCGTGGCGCTCGACGGCTTGCCTGGAGTCTGGGCCCTTGCCGCCGACAGCGACGGGATCGACGGGAGCGAAACAAACGCCGGTGCAATTGTCACCCCGACGACGCTTGTGCGCGCCGGGAATCGTAACCTCTTACCGCGCCACTATCTTGCGGCGCACGACGCGTACGACTTTTTCGCCCAATTGGGAGACCTCGTGGTGACGGGGCCGACCTTTACCAACGTCAACGACTTTCGCGCACTGCTTGTGATGCCGTGAGCGTCAGAGGCGGGCGCGGATCCTGGCAGCGATCGCAGCGAGCGGTGCCTCTTCGCAGAGCGCCCCGATCTCGGCAGCGACGCGCGGCATCCCATAGACCACCGACGAGGCGCGATCTTGTCCGATCGTCCACGCCCCTCTCTCCCTCATCGCCTTCAACCCGGCCGCGCCGTCGTTGCCCATTCCGGTGAGAATCACGCCGATTGCCCGCTCCGCGGCCGCTTCGGCCACCGAAAAGAAGAGGGCGTCGACCGACGGGCGGTGGAAGTTGATCGGCGGGGTCGCGGAGCAGTGGAGGGTCAGCTGTCCGACGTGGCGGTGGAGAAGGAGATGAGCGTTACCGGGTGCGAGGTAGACCTGGTCGCGTTGCGGCGCTTCGCCCTCGCGGGCGATCGCGACCGGTAACCCGGACGCCACGGCGAGTTGCCGGGCAAAGCCAGGAAGAAACGCCTCGGGCATGTGTTGGACGATGAGAATCGGCGGAAAGTGCGGCGCAAGGCCACTCAAGAGGGTGCGCAGCGCTTCAGTCCCCCCAGTCGACGCGCCGATCGCGATCACTTCGATCATGAGAGAAGGGGGCGAAAGATGTTCTGACCTACGGAGGCAAAGAGGTCGCGGTCGGCAAGGAGTGGTTCTGCGTGGCCGACAAAGAGGAGCCCGTCAGGCAACAGCTGGCGATGGAACTTTTCGAGAATCTGCCGTCGGGTCGGGGGGTCGAAGTAGATCATCACGTTGCGGCAAAAGATCGCGGCGAAGGGTTCGGTGAAGGGGTAGTCGGGAGCAATGAGGTTGATCGATATGAATTTTATCATCTGCCGTAGTGGTGCCCGTACCCAAAAGAGGCCCCCTTCCGGGGAGAAATAGCGCTCCCGCACGGCTGGCGGAAGCGGCGCGAGCTGCTCGGCGGTATACCCCCCTGCTTCGGCGATCGCCAACGCGTGACGGTTGATGTCGCTTGCGACGATCGCCACAGGCGGGGTGAGCGACGCGAAAGTCTCGCACGCGGTGATCGCGAGTGAATAGGCCTCTTCACCGCTCGCGGTGCCGGCTGACCAGATGCGGATCGGTTCTTCGCGCCGCGTCGGCAGGAAGGTGCGCAGAAAGGCGAAGTGGTGGGGTTCGCGAAAGAAGCGGGTGTGGGGCGTGGTCAGCGCGCCAATGAAGTGGTCCCACTCGGTCGGATCGTGGCGGAGATGGTCGAGATAAGCGGCAAAAGAGGGGAGCGCAAGCGCGCGCAGCCGCCGCGCAAGCCGCCCATAGACCATCTCCCGCTTCACGGGCGAAAGGGCGATTCCGGTCGAACGGTGGAGGAGCGCGCGGATCGTCTCGAATTCGGACTCAGAGAGGGTTGGGGTGGGGCGCATTGGTGGGCGATCGGTCGAGCGTCTTCAGGTATTGGAGATGCCATTGTAAAAAACCCTCTGCATTACAACCCAAAACGATAACCGAATAACGGTACGACGGGGTTTTCTCCAGCGAACGGGCGGTAGAGTTTGGGGTCAAGCGCTGGCTGTGAGGGAGATCGCCGTGGAGTGGTCGTTGGTTGCTGGAGGTGCGCTCGTTGGGTTGATCGTCGGGATGACGGGGGTGGGGGGCGGTTCGCTGATGACGCCGCTTCTCATCTATGGTTTTGGCGTTTCGCCGCACGTTGCGGTAGGAACCGACCTTCTCTTTGCGGCGGTGACCAAGGCGGGTGGAGCGATCTCCTTTGCGCGGAGTCGTCTCGTGCCGTGGCGAATCGTCGTTGCCCTCACCGTCGGCGGAGTGACCGGCGTGGCGGTGATGCTTCTCGTCCTCCACCACATCGGTCCTACTGATGCGGCGCTGCAGCGACTGATGAAACAGGCGCTCGGCGTGATGCTCCTCATGACCGCCGCGGCGACGCTCTACAAAGTAGTGCGCAGCGGCTCGATCGTCAACCCCACCGCGCCTCAAGGCTCGCTCGTGGCGGGAGAGACGGCGCGCAACGATGAACCCCGTTGGGCAGCGGGGCCGTGGGCGATGGGGGCGGTGATCGGTGCGTTGGTGACGTTGACCTCTGTCGGAGCAGGGGCGATCGGGATGGCTCTGCTCCTCTTCCTCTACCCCCGGATGCCGCTCCCCCGGTTGGTCGCTGCTGACGTCACCTATGCCGTGCCGCTGACGCTCGTCGCGGGGCTTGGCCATGCGGCGCTCGGGACGGTCGACTGGGCGATGTTGGGGTGGTTGCTCCTCGGTTCGCTCCCTGGGATCTGGCTCGGCAGCCACCTGGTGCAGATCGTCCCGCAGCGCTGGGTTCGTTCCGGTTTGTCACTGCTCCTCGGTTGGGTTGGGATCAAACTCCTCTTGGCTTGAGCGGGGGCACCCATTTCAAACAAACGTTTGACTTGTTTGCGCTCTTGCGTTATCCTTTGTGCTATTCTTGTCCGTATCTACTCAAGGAGAAGGCGATGCCCATTCCTGCTTCGTTTGCGGGGCGCTTTCGGGTGCCCGTGATTGCCGCGCCGATGTTTCTCGTCTCTGGCCCTGAACTGGTGATAGCAGCGTGCCAGGCGGGGGTTGCTGGCACGTTCCCGTCGCTCAACGCGCGGCCGGTTGCCCAGCTGGAAGAGTGGCTCGACCGCATCACCCGCTCGCTTGCTGAATTTGCCCAGCGCAACCCCGATCAGCCGGTCGCCCCTTTCGGGGTCAATCTGATCCTGCACGCGAGCAACACCCGATTGGCCGAGGATTTGGCGCTGGTCGAGCGTTTTCGGGTTCCCTTCGTGATCACCAGCCTCGGTAATCCGCGCGAAGCAGCAGAGCGGATCCACGCCTATGGGGGCTTGGTTTTTGCCGATGTGATCCACGCCTACCACGCGAAGAAGGCGATCGAAGCGGGGGTCGACGGGATCATCGCGGTCTGCGCGGGTGCAGGGGGCCACGCGGGGACGCAGAGTCCTTTTGCGTTGGCGCGGGAGATCCGCGAATTTTGGGATGGAACGCTGATTCTTGCCGGGGCGATCTCCGATGGCGCAGGGGTGCGTGCCGCTGAGGTGCTTGGCGCCGATTTTGCCTATATGGGGACCCGTTTTATCGCCACCCAAGAGTCGATGGCGAGCCCCGGGTATAAAGAGATGGTGGTCCGTTCCACGGCCGCTGACGTGGTCTATACGGATGCCGTTTCGGGCACCAACGCCAACTTTCTCTGGCCGAGTCTCGAAGCGGCCGGTTTCAAGCGGGAAGAGCTGGCTGTTCAGTTCGGCAAAGGGAAACTCAAGGCGATTGGTGACGAAGCCAAAGCGTGGCGCGACATCTGGAGTGCCGGCCACGGCGTTTCGGTGATCCACGACGTGCCGACGGTGGCGCAACTGGTGGCCCGGCTTGAGGCCGAGTATCGCCGCGCCGTAGCGCTGCCCGCAAGTCCAGCGTTGCGCGGTTAGATTTTTCCCCAGTGTGTGAGGAGACGATGATGACGAAGAAGACAAAAAAACCGCTTGCTGCAGCGGTGGCGGCGGCATGGGTGGCTATTTCTGGCGCAGTCCACGCCCAAGCAGTGGTATTTGGCGACAGCCTCAGCGATGCAGGGACGTTTGGGAGCAAGTTCACGACCAATCCCGGGCCGGTCTGGAGCGAGCTTATTGTGCAGCGCTTGGGGGGAAATGCCAACCCCGCTCAGTTTTGGGTTGCCGATGGCACCTTTACTCCTAATCCTGCGGGTGGGGACATCTGGGCGCAAGGGGGAGCGCGAATCGCCCAGTCACCCGGCGTGCAGCCGGTCCGACCCACTCAGGATGCGAGACCTGTGGCGACGCAGGTCCAGAGCTATCTGGCGGCCAACGGCGGCGCGGCAAATGGGGCGACCACCTATTTCCTCTGGGGCGGTGCGAATGACATCTTCTGGCAGACGGGTTACAGTGGCAATACCCCCACCGTCATGCAAGCGGAGATCCAGACGGCTGCGCAGCAGATGGCCGGGTTGACCGCTGTGCTGCGCCAAGCGGGGGCCAAACGGCAAGTGGTCCTTACGGTACCCGATATCGGCGCAACACCGTTTGGTTTGCTGCTGTCAGACGCTGCGCGTGCCGGATTGAGCGGTCTCACCACGCTCTACAACCTGACCCTCAATAGCACGGTGGGGGCGTTGGGCGAACAGGGGGTGCTCCTCCTCAATGCCGATGGGCTCTTCAAAGAGGTGGTGGCCAACCCCGCGGCATTCGGCTTTACCGTGGGCAATACAGCGGTGGCTTGTACTACCCCCTCTTCCCTTCTCTGTAGCGGTGCGACGTTGGTAGCGCCGAACGCAGCCTCGACCTATCTTTTTGCGGATGAGGTCCACCCCTCAACCGCCGGGCATGAGTTGATTGCCGATTTTGTCGCGCAAGCGCTCTCCGCTCCCTATCTTGCTGGAGCGGTCGCCGATCAGCTTGCGCTCACCGCCAATGCGCAGTGGCGGTTGGTTTCAGCCCGGAACTTGGCTGGCGCAACGGGTGCTCCCCGCGGCCTCTGGGTCACTGCCTCGGGTGAGCGCGTGACCACCGACGCCACGGCGACTCAGGCGAAGTCGCGCGGCACCCCGGTGCGAGTCGATCTCGGTTTTGACACTGAGATGGGAGAAGGTTGGTGGGGCGGTCTCACAGCGGGATTCATCCGCGACGAACTTAAGGCAAAAGGGTTGGGGGACGCCGACGGCAACGGAGCGGCTTTCGCCGCCTATCTGGGTAAGCGCTGGGGCGAACGCTACCTCACGCTCAGTGCAGGGCTGACGGGGATCGACTACGATCTGCGGCGCGATGTGACCTTGCGGACGATGCATCGTACCGAACGCGGATCGACCAGCGGCAATGTCCGGCATCTCCGCTTGGAGTTCGGGCAGTGGTTGGGGACCCCTGCGTGGCAGCACGGCCCCTTTGCCGCGCTGGGTTGGCGGTGGGTTCATCTAGCGGGGTATCAAGAGGAGGGAGGGACGGCGACGTCGCTTCGCTATGCGACTCAGGATTTCGACCAGGGCATGGGCGAAGTGGGCTATCAGCTCGCCGTCCGTGCAACGCCCACGCTCGAATGGCAGGCCCGCGTTGCCCTCGTGAAACCGTTCCAGGATAGTCGGCGGACCATCCACCACGGCTCGGTGGGTTGGGCAGGAAGCTTCCCCACTGAGGTCGGGGTGGACAACGGCGCCCAGGCTACCGCCGATCTTGGGGTGCAGTGGCAAGTTGCGCCGATGCAGCAGCTGCGGTTCGGCCTGTATGCTACGTCCGGACAGAACGATCAGCGCGCTGCAGGTTTGTCGCTTTCGTGGCAACGGTCGTTCTAAGCAGGGGGCTCCTCGCAGCGTAGCGATCTTCCAGAAGGGAGAGATGAGTCGCGGTGGAGTGCCCAATAGACCGCCGCGACCGCTGCGAGGGGCTGGCCGGTATGTTCTGCCAGTGCCGTCAGGGTAAAGAGGGCTGCGGCGGTGGGAAGCCAGGCAAGCTCAGTCGCTAGCGGCTCCGGGACGCCCATCGCCAGCCACGCCGCTTTCTGCCGCTCTCTGGCGGGGGTTAGGGGGGAGACGGCAGCGCCCTCCCAGATGGCGCGAAGCTCGCGCGCGGCGGTGACAAGCGCGGTGGGCAGCGCCAATCCCTCCTTTTCGCGCCAGGTGGGCTCATTGAGGAAACCACACATCGCCCGCGCGACCTCTGTCCGAGTTGCGCCGAGCATCTGGTAGCGAACCGCCTCGGGAAGGGTGCCAGCAGCGGCGTCGATCGCTGCGAAGTGGGTGTCGAGCGCAAGCGCATGCCAGACCGCGGCAAACGCACGCACCACTTCGGTGAGGGGGATGTCGCGCGTGTGCGCCAAGTGGTGCGCAGCCGCAATGCCGAGGCGATCGACGAGGCGGTTGGTCCACAGCGTCGCGGTGATCTCCCGCTTCAACGGGTGGGCGTCGAGCACTGCGCCCAGCGTCTCGGCAAGCGCCACGGGGAAATAGCGGGGGTAATCGCCCGCAAGGAGCGGGACGTCGAGAAGGGCGCTCGTGAGCAACGCCCGCTTGAGGTCGAGTTTGGCATATGCCAAGAGTACGGCGAGTTCGGGACGGGTGAGGCCAACGCCGTTGGCCTCGCGCGCCGCCATCTCGTTGTCGCTCGGGATCCGCTCCAGTCGCCGGTCAAGGAGCTTTTCCGCCGCCAGATGGGTGATGAACGGCCGCCACATCGACCACCCCTCGGCGCCGCGGAGCGCTTCGAGCGCGATCGCCTCGGTTTGGGTGAAGTTGTCGGCAAGGACCGCACGCACCACGTCGTCGGCCATCGCCAAGAAACGGGCGTCGCGTTCCGCCGTGGGAACCCGCCCCGCTTCGACGCCGAGCTGGAGCGCGATTTTGAGATTGACCTCGTGGTCGGAGCAGTCGACGCCCCCTGAGTTGTGGATCGCGTCACTCTCGATCCGCCCACCCAGGAGCGCGTACTCGACCCGCGCCCGCTGGGTGAAGCCGAGATTGCCCCCCTCGCCGACAATCCGGCAGCGCAGGGTATTGGCGTCGACGCGCACCGCGTCGTTGGCCCGGTCCCCCACTTCTGCGTGGGTTTCGCTGCTCGCTTTGACGTAGGTGCCGATGCCGCCGTTGTAGAGGAGATCGACCGGCGCGCGTAGGATCGCCTGGATCAGCTCCGGCGGGGTGAGCGCTGTGACCTCCTCCGCTAAGCCGAGCGCTGCGCGTGCTTCGCGGGAGATCGGGATACTCTTCGCGGTCCGCGGCCAGATGCCGCCCCCTGCGGAGAGGAGCTCCCGCCGGTAGTCATCCCAACTCGAGACGGGAAGACGAAAGAGGCGCTCCCGTTCGCGGTAGCTCGCCTCTGGGTCGGGGTTGGGGTCGAGGAAGATGTGGCGGTGGTCGAACGCCGCGATCAGCTTGAGCGTCCTGTGGGCGAGCATCCCGTTGCCGAAGACGTCTCCCGACATGTCGCCAATGCCGACGACGGTGATCGGCTGGGTGGAAATGTCAATCGCGAGCTCGCGCAGATGGCGTTCGATCGCGACCCACGCGCCGCGGGCGGTGATGCCCAGTTTTTTGTGGTCGTAACCCACCGAACCGCCCGACGCGAAGGCGTCCCCAAGCCAAAAGCGGTATTCTGCCGCGACGCTGTTGGCGATGTCGGAGAAGGTTGCCGTCCCTTTGTCGGCGGCAACGACGAAGTAGGGATCATCGTCGTCGTGGCGAACCACCTGCGGCGGCGGAACGGTTGCACCGCCGACGCGGTTGTCGACGAGATCGAGGAGCCCGCGCAGATAGGTTCGGTAGGCACTGACCCCTGCTTGCTGCCACGCGGCACGATCGTGGGCAGGGGGAGGGTTGCGGACGATGAATCCTCCTTTGGCGCCCACCGGGACGATCAGCGCGTTCTTGACCCGCTGCGCCTTCATCAGTCCCAAAATTTCGGTCCGGTAGTCGTCGCGCCGGTCGGACCAGCGCAACCCCCCGCGCGCCACCGGTCCGCCTCGCAGGTGGACCCCTTCGACCTCGGGGGCGAAAACGAAGGCCTCGCGCCACGGTTTGGGGTCGGGGAGGAAATCGATCGTCTCCGAGGCGATCTTGAACGCGAGCCACGGGCGCGGCTTCCCCTCCTCGTCACAGCGGTAGAAGTTGGTGCGCACGGTCGCGTCGAGCGCGGCGACAAACGCCCGGGCGATCCGCTCTTCGTCCAGGGTCGGCAGCGCGTCGATGAGCGAGCGCAGCCGCGTCTGCCACTCGGCATAAGCAGTTCCCCGGTCGTCGTTTCGCTCGGGGTCGAAGCGCACGTGAAAGGCCTTGGTCCAGGTGCGGACGAACTCGCGATGGTTGAGGAGGGTCTCTTGCAGGTAACTCGGCGAAAAGGGGAGTGTGCTCTGTTTGAGCCACGCGGCGTAGGCGCGCCACAGCAGCGCTTCGCGCCACGTGAGCCCGGCGAGCGTCACCAGCCGGTTGTAGCCGTCGGCGTCTGCACGCCGCTCCCACAGCGCATGAAAGGCGTCAATGAAGCGATCGATATCTTCGCGCTGCGGGGAATCACCCCAAGCGATGGTGAGACGCAGGTCGTGCAACCACCACCGCTCCCCCTCGGCGGTGATCTCGTCGGCGTTCTCCTCCCGCAGTTGCGCGCCGAGCGATTCGAGAAGAGGCGTGAGCTCAGCAAGGAGTGCCGGTGCTCCCCGCCGCCAGAGGCGCAACTGCCAGCACGGTTCCTCCAACCCCTCTTCAGGTGGAGCAGAAACGAGGGTGAGCCAGAGGTCGCGATCGGCGGGGAGGGTGGTGATCGCGAGAAGGTCGGCGGCGATCACCTCGGGTGGCCAGCGGCGTTGGGCAACGGCGTTGAAGCCGTCGCGAAAGCGCCGCCAAGCGGTTTCGCGCAGGGACTTATCGGCTGCATGCTGGAACGCTTGCCACAGGCGCTCGCGCCACGGTGTCGCGATCGCCGCAACTTCCCGCCCGAGCTGGTTTTCGTCCCAGGTGAGTTCGAGGGTCGGTTCAGGCAACCAGAAGCGGAACCAGACGCGGGCACTCGCCGCGTCGGTGAAGGTGACTTCGAAATCGGTCGTCTGGGCACCAAAAGCCCGTTCGAGATGGCGCTGAATCGCCAGGCGCGTCTCAGTGTCGTACCCCTCCCGTGGCGTGATCACCTGCACCGAGACGAAGCGCCCGAAGAGGTCGCGGCGAAAGATGAGATGGCCTCTACGCCGCTCTTGGGCGCGGAGGATTGCGCGCGCGTGGGCGCTCCAGGTGGGAATATCGACTTGAAACGCTTCCTCGCGCGGGTAGAGGTCAAGCACCAGCGCCAACGCGCGGTCGAGGTGGCTTCCCGGTTCAGCACCGAGCGCACGATAGACGCCGCTCGCCTTTTGCCGCAGGAGCGGAATCTGCGCGACCGGGTAGCGGTAGGCGGTAGCGGTCCACAGGCCGACGAAGCGGCGCTCGCGGCGCGCGGTACCGTTGCTGTCGCGCTCCCAGAGGAGAATTTCGCTCGGGTAGGCAAAACGATGGACGATCGACCGCTGCCTCCCTTGGGTGATCAGGATCGGTTCGGGGTAGTGAAGGAGCAGCGTCCGTGCCGGCAACGGGAGCCGAGCGAACGATTCAGAGCGGTCCGAGCGGGCGTTGGCGTCGCGCAGCACCCCCAAGCCGCTTCCCGGGATGCGGCGCAGCACCACTGTGTCGCCTTCCGTTTCGACCTGATAGTCGCGGCAACCGAGGAGAACGAAGTGGCCCGACGCGACCCATTCCAGGAGCGCCTGGCTTTCGCGCACCCAAACGGGATCAGCAGCGGTGCCGCACCATTGGGGAAGGAGCGACGCGGAGAGGCTTGCGCGTTCGCGCATCATCGGCCAGTCGTCGGCCGCGGCGATCGCTTGGGCAAACCCCTCGGCAAGAAACCCCTCGAGCGTTGCGCGGACCGCTTGCGGCAAAGGGTCGCAGACAAAGAGCATCCACGATTCCGTAGCCCCGTTCGGGTGCGAAACCACCGGGTGAAACGCGAAACGGGGGCGCACCCCCGCCCGGTCGAACGCAATCAACGCCGTGGAATAGAGCAGGGGCCGGTCGCGTTGGGCGATCGCAAGCGCCTCTCCCTCGCCGTCGGGGAGCGTCACCCGGGCCCAGCGCCATCGCCACCCGTTCATCTCTTCCCTTTCTTCGGCCGTTGCGGCAAGATGGTGCGCCCATTCCAGCAGCTGCGCTTCGCTCACGCCGTCGTTGGGTTCCAGTGCTTGCGCCAAAAGCGGGACGATTGCTGCAGGGTCCACCGTTCGCCTCCTTTGGGGGGTGTCGATCGCTCCATCTTAGGCGGGAGGAACGACGAAATCAACCCGTTCGCGTGCCGCATCGCTCGGCGCTGAGCGGCAAAAGCGGTACCATACCGGTTGGTGCGTGTCTCTCCCTTTTTTGCCGCAGCGTGATGAGAACCCCCTGCATTCAGATCTGTCAAATCGACCCCGCGACCGGTTGGTGTCTGGGGTGTGGCCGCACCCTCGACGAGATCGCCCGCTGGTCGCTGATGAGCGACGCGGAGCACGACCAGATCTTCGCGCAACTCCCCGAGCGGCTCGCCTCCCTGAGACGCGACCCTGTGCCCGCTTACCGCCGGGGAGAGAGTGGTGCGGAATGCCTGGGGCTTTGCGATCCCGACCCCGAACTGGGCACGTGCCGCAGCTGCGGCCGGAGCGTTTCATAAAAGGAGACGATGATGGCGAAATATGTCGGCGCCCACGTGAGCGCCGCTGGCGGGGTGGAGAATGCGCCGCTCAACGCCGCGGCGATCGGCGCCAAGGCCTTTGCCCTCTTCACGAAAAATCAGCGGCAGTGGGTGGCGAAACCGCTGACCGATGAAAGTATCGCGGCCTTTCGCGCCAACCTCGAGCGGGTCGGGATTCGTCCCGAGCACGTGCTCCCGCACGACAGCTACCTGATCAACCTCGGCCACCCCGACCCCGACGGGTTAGAGAAGTCGCGGCGCGCCTTTATCGACGAGATGGCGCGGTGTGCGCAGCTCGGCGTTCCCTACCTCAATTTTCACCCCGGGGCTCATCTTGAAAAAATCAGCGAAGCGGAGTGTCTGCGGCGGGTGGCTGAGTCGATCGAAATGGCGCTTGCCGAAGTCCCTGGAGTGGTCGCCGTCGTCGAGATCACCGCCGGCCAAGGGAGCAACGTCGGCTACTCGTTCGAGCATCTCGCCGCGATCATCGACGCAGTTACGGACAAGAGCCGCGTCGGCGTCTGTCTCGACACCTGCCACATGTTCGCCGCCGGGTACGATCTGCGCACCGCCGAGCAGTGCGCCGCGGTCTTCGCCGAATTTGACCGCACCGTCGGCTTTCGCTTCCTCAAGGGGATGCACCTCAACGGCTCGAAAGCGAAGCTCGGGAGCCGCGTCGACCGCCACCACTCGCTTGAACAGGGGGAGCTGGGGCTTGAGGTCTTCCGCTTCATCATGAATGACCCTCGCTTCGACGATATTCCAATGGTGCTCGAGACGATCGACGAAGCGTTGTGGCCTGACGAGATCCGCCTCCTCTACCGTTTGGCCGAGGGGGGCGCGTGCCCGTGCTAAAATAGGCTTTTTCAAGAAAGCGTTAGCGAAACCACCATGCATTTCCCGGAACGGTTCGACGTGATCGTCGTGGGCGGCGGCCACGCCGGAACGGAGGCGGCGCTTGCCGCGGCGCGGCGCGGCGCGAAGACGCTATTACTCACCCACAACCTCGACACGCTGGGGCAGATGAGCTGCAACCCGTCGATCGGCGGCATCGGCAAGGGGCATCTCGTCAAGGAGGTCGACGCGCTCGGTGGGGCGATGGCGCTCGCGACCGACGAAGCGGGGATTCAGTTTCGCACCCTCAACGCGAGCAAAGGCCCCGCGGTCCGCGCCACCCGCGCGCAAGCCGACCGGGTGCTCTACAAAAAGGCGATCCGCAAGCGTCTTGAGAATCAACCCAACCTCTGGCTCTTTCAACAGGCGGTCGATGATGTCGTCCTGGAAGGGGAGCGCGTTGCCGGGGTGGTGACGCAACTCGGGATCCGCTTTTCCGCCCGCGCGGTGGTCCTCACCACCGGGACCTTCTTGAACGGCCTGATCCATGTCGGGCTCCAGCACTACAGCGCCGGGCGAGCCGGCGACCCCCCGTCGATCGCGTTGGCTGCGCGCCTTGCCGAACTGGGGCTCCCCAAAGGACGGCTCAAAACGGGGACGCCGGCGCGCCTCGACGCGCGCACGATCGATTTCAGCAAATGCCAGATTCAGCCCGGCGACGACCCCGAACCGGTCTTCAGCTTCATCGGCTCGCGCGCGATGCATCCGCGCCAGCTCCCGTGCTGGATCACGCGCACCAACGAACGGACCCACGAGATCATCCGCGCCAACCTCGACCGCTCGCCGATGTACTCGGGGGTGATCGAAGGGATCGGACCGCGCTACTGCCCCTCGATCGAAGACAAGATCCACCGCTTTGCCGACAAGAGTGGCCACAGCGTTTTCCTCGAACCCGAAGGGCTCGACACCCACGAGATCTACCCGAACGGCGTGTCGACGTCGCTCCCCTTCGACGTTCAATACGCCTTCTTGCGCACCATTCCGGGGTTGGAGCAGGTCCATATCCTCCGCCCCGGCTACGCGATCGAATACGACTTCTACAACCCCACCCACCTCAAAGCGACGCTCGAGACGAAACATTTCGCCGGCATCTTTTTCGCCGGGCAGATCAACGGCACCACCGGCTATGAAGAGGCAGCTGCACAGGGGCTCTACGCCGGCGCAAATGCTGCGGCCTACGCGCTCGACGCGGAGCCGCTGCTCCTGACCCGCGACGAGGCCTATATTGCCGTCCTCGTCGACGATCTCATCACCCGCGGCGTTACCGAGCCCTACCGGATGTTCACCTCGCGCGCGGAGTTTCGTCTTCAGCTGCGCGAAGACAACGCCGATCTCCGCCTCACCGAAATTGGCCGGCGGCTGGGGTTGGTCGACGACGTGCGCTGGACACTCTTTTGCCGCAAGCGCGACGCGATCGAACGGGAGATTGCGCGGCTCAAGGCGAACTGGTTCGTCCCATCGCGCGACGGCGACCGGGTCACAGTCCACTTGGGCGAGCCGCTCAGCAAAGAGGTGACCGCGTTCGACCTCCTGCGCCGGCCAAACGTCGGCTACCGCGAACTCGCCGCGCTCCTCCCCGACGCGGAGCCGATTCCTGAGGAGGTAAGCGACGCGGTGATCGAGCAGGTGGAGATCGCGGCCAAGTACGCCGGTTACCTCGAGCGGCAGGCGGTCGAAGTCGCTCGCCTCAAAGCGGCCGAGCGGGTGCGCATCCCGGATGACTTCGACTTTGCCGCGGTTCCCGGCCTCTCCGCCGAGATCCGGCAGAAGCTTACCGAGCAGCGGCCGGAGACCTTGGGGCAGGCGAGCCGCATTCCGGGGGTGACCCCTGCGGCGATCTCGATTCTCCTCGTCTGGCTCCGCCGGCAGGGAGTCGTGAGCAACGAGTGCGGCGAATGAGTGGAGCCTCAGCCCGTGAGCACCTCGCGGAAGGGGTTGCCGTGCTCCTTCCTGACGCCCCAGAGGTGCTGGTCGATCGCCTTTGGCGCTACGTCGAGCTGCTGCTCCACTGGCGGCGCGCCTATAACCTCACCGCGATCACCGACCCCGAGGCGATCGTCACCCACCATCTGCTTGACTCCCTCGCCCTTTGGCCTTTGGTCGCTCATGAGCCGCGACTTCTCGACGTCGGGAGCGGCGCGGGACTCCCCGCGGTGCCGTTGGCGCTTGCCGCGGAACTGCTCGATGCACCGCTTGCCGAGGTGGTGGCGCTCGACGCGGTGCGCAAAAAGGTGGCGTTTATCCAGCAGTGTGTGATCGACCTGCGGCTGCGGCGACTCACCGCAGTGGCGGCGCGCGTCGAGTCGTGGCGCTCCCCCGCCCCGTTCCCGGCGATCACCTCGCGCGCCTTTGCGTCGCTGGCCGACTTTGTCGCCGCCACGCGCCGCCACCTTGCCCCGCAAGGGCAGTGGTACGCGATGAAGGGGGGAGCGGTGGCCGAGGAGCTTGCAGCGCTTCCTGAGGGGATTGCGGTCGTTACGGTGACGCCGCTCACCGTCCCCTTTCTTGCCGCGGAGCGGTCGGTGGTGGTGCTGCGGGAGGGCTAACGATGGGCTTCGTCTTCTGTGTCGCGAACCAAAAAGGGGGGGTTGGGAAGACGACTACCGCCGTGAATCTTGCCGCTGCGCTCGCGCAGCAAGGACGCAAGACACTCCTCGTCGACCTCGACCCACAGGGGAACGCCACCATGGGGAGCGGCGTCGACAAACTGACGCTGCGCGAGTCGGTCTATTCCCTCCTTTTGGGGCTCGCGACGCTGCCGCGGGTGCGCGTCTACGCCGAAAAAGGGGGGTACGATCTCATCGGCGCCAACCGCGAATTGGCAGGCGCCGAAGTGGAGCTCGTGGAACTCCCCCGGCGCGAATTTCGCCTCGCCGACGCGATCGCGCCGTGGATCGACCACTACGACTTGGTGCTCATCGACTGCCCTCCGGCGCTCTCGCTCCTCACCCTCAACGCCCTCTGCGCAGCCCACGGCGTGATCATTCCGATGCAGTGTGAATACTTTGCCCTGGAGGGGTTGTCGGATCTGGCGAACACCATCAAACGGGTCCGGGCGGGGTTGAATCCCAAACTCGAAATCATCGGCCTGTTGCGGGTGATGTTCGACCCGCGGGTGACGCTCCAGCAGCAGGTCTCCGACGAGTTGCTGCGCCACTTTGGCGAAAAACTTTTTACTGCGGTGATCCCGCGCAACGTTCGTCTTGCCGAGGCGCCGAGTCACGGGCTCCCCGGTGTCTGCTACGACCCGAAATCGAGCGGATCGCGTGCCTATCTCGCGCTCGCCGAAGAGCTCGCGAACCGCTTGGGGCTGCCACAACCCCATGGGCGACAAGAGGAAGAGAGGCGATGAGTCGAAGTAAACGAGCTTTGGGACGAGGGCTCGACGCGCTCTTGGGCGCTGTCGGGACGATGGGGCAAGAGAACGACCGGCCAAGGGACGAGGAGCGGGTGGTGCAGCTCGCGATCGACTTGCTCGATCCCGGCCGCTACCAGCCGCGCAGCCGGATGGACCCGGGGTCCCTCGAGGAGCTTGCGGCGTCGATTCGCGTCCAGGGGGTGATGCAGCCGGTGGTGGTGCGGCCCAAAGGCACCGGGCGCTACGAGATCATCGCGGGCGAACGGCGGGTGCGCGCGGCGCAACTCGCTGGGCTCACCACCGTGCCGGCGCTCATTCGCGACGTGGGTGACGAAGCGGCATTGGCGCTTGCCCTCATCGAAAACATCCAGCGGGAAGATCTCAACCCGATCGAGGAGGCGCAGGGGCTGCAGCGGTTGGTCGACGAATTTGGCCTCACCCACCAACAGGTGGCCGAAGCGATCGGGCGGAGCCGTTCCGCGGTGACCAACCTCTTGCGGCTTCTCCAGTTGGCCGAACCGGTGCGCGAATGGGTGCTCGCCGGCGACCTCGAAATGGGTCACGCCCGCGCCCTTTTGCCGCTTGCAGCCGCCGATCAGATTGCGCTTGCGAGCGAGGCGGTCGCGAAGCGGTGGTCGGTTCGTCAGGTCGAAAAAGCGGTCCAGCAGACCATGGCACCGAAGGAGCGCAAAAAAGCGGGCGGCAAAGACCCCGATTGGGTTCGTCTCGAGGAGCGGCTCGCCGAACGGATCGGTGCCCCGGTATCGATCGAGCGTAAAGGGAAAGGGGCGGGGCGGCTCACGATCCGGTTCAACGACTGGGCGGAGCTCGACGCGGTGCTCGCGCGGTTGGGCTTGAGCGAGGCGTCCGAGCCCATTTGACGCAGTGGGCCAAAAGCTTTATAATGAACAAGTTTTGCTTGAGAGTGGCGCGATGACCCTTGCGGCGCAGGTTGCCAGTTACTGGCTGGTCGCTTTTTCTGTTGCGTTGGCTGCCCTCATCCTGGCCGGGAGTGACGCAGCGGTTTCGGCGTTTGCAGGGGGGGTGGCCGTCGCGCTTCCAGGCACCTTTTTCGCTGTGACTTTGGCCGTGCGCGCCCAGGTTGCCCCGAGTGCCGCCCATTTTCTCTTGGGTGAAGTGGTGAAGGTTGTTGCCACCGTGGCTTTGCTGATCGTTGCGGTGAAGCTCCTGGGTCATCCAGTTTGGCTTGCGCTCCTTGCAGGGTTGGCGCTCACGGCAAAAGCGGGATGGTTGAGCATTTATCTTTCAATGAGGGGGAATCATGGCAGCTTCTGGGCACGGACCCACAGCCTCTGAGTATGTGATCCACCACCTGACCCATTTGAACACACTGGGTCATCGCCAGGAATCGCTCGTCGATTTCTCGGTGCTTCACCTCGATACTTTCTTCTTTGCAGTGGGCTTGGGCATTTTGTCGGTCTGGCTCCTCTATCGCGCCGCCCGCCAAGCAACCAGTGGTGTTCCGGGGCGCTTCCAGAATTTCGTCGAGATGCTCGTCGAACTCGTAAACGAGCAGGCGAAGGGGATCATCCATAACCCCGAATCGCGCAAATTCGTCGCACCGTTGGCGCTGACCGTCTTCGTCTGGATCTTCTGGATGAACTTCATGGACCTGCTGCCGGTCGATCTTCTCCCCCGTATCTGGGAAGGGATCTATGCGGCAACAGGCGGTGATCCCCACCACGCCTACCTGCGGGTGGTGCCCACCGCCGACCTCAACGCTACGCTCGGCATGTCCTCCGCGGTCCTTCTGATCTCGCTCTACTACAACCTCAAGATCAAGGGGGTCGGGGGTTGGGTGCATGAACTCTTCACCGCACCCTTTGGCAGCCATCCGCTCCTCTATCCGATCAACTTTGCGATGCAGATCATCGAATACATTGCCAAAACCGTCTCACACGGGATGCGGCTTTTTGGTAACCTCTACGCCGGCGAGCTGATCTTTATCCTGATCGCGATGCTCGGCGGAACGGCAACCCTTTTCGGGTTTGTGGGCCATGTGATCGCCGGGTCGATCTGGGCGATCTTCCACATCCTGATCATCGTACTCCAGGCGTTCATCTTCATGATGCTAACGCTCGTCTATATTGGGCAGGCGCACGAGTCTCATTGAGGAAACGCCACGGGGTGTGTTATTATTCACTGGTTTTTGTCATCAAACTTTGAGGAGTCGTCATGGAAAGCATCGTTGGCTTTGTTGCTCTTGCAGCGGGTTTGATCATCGGTCTGGGTGCGGCAGGCGCCTGTATCGGGATCGGGATCATGGGCAGCCGCTTCCTGGAAGCATCGGCGCGTCAGCCGGAATTGATGAATACGCTGCAAACCAAAATGTTCCTGCTCGTGGGTCTGATCGACGCGGCGTTCATTATCGGTACGGGTATCGCGCTCTGGTACACCACGGCCAACCCCTTTGTCAGCTAACGTTCGCGGCGTCCCGGGTGGGCGTGAAGGAGTAAAACTGTGAACTTGAACGCAACCCTGATCGCGCAGCTTGTCGTCTTCTTCATTCTCGGCTGGTTCACGATGAAGTTCGTCTGGCCGCCGCTGATGAAGGCGCTCGATGAGCGCGCGGCGAAAATCGCCGAGGGGCTTGCGGCAGCGGACAAGGCCAAAAGTGATCTCGCGCTTGCGGAAAAGCGGGCTGTTGAGGAGTTGCGCAAAGCCCGCGAAGAGGCAGCGGTGATGCGCACCAACGCCGAACAGCAGGCAGCAAAGCTCATTGAAGAGGCGCGTGTCGAAGCGGCGCAAATCATCAACCGTGCGCAGAAAGCGGCGGAAGAGGAGGCGCGCGCGTCGGTGCAGCGGGTGCTTGAAGAGCTCCGCGAAGAGGTCGCTCGCCTGGCCTTGGTGGGTGCAGAGCAGATTCTGCGCCGCGAGATCGATGCCAAAGCTCACGCTGAATTGATTCAGCGTTTGAAAGAGGAACTCAGATAACCATGGCCGAGACCGCAACCATCGCACGCCCCTACGCCGAAGGCGTCTTTGCCCTCGCGAAAGAGGCGAATGCGCTCGGTCCCTGGTCGCAAGCTTTGCACACGCTCGCTGAAGTGGTGGCGGTCGATCCGGTCAAGGCCGCTTTGGCCGATCCGCGCGTCGATGACGCGGCCAAAGCGGAGCTGATCACCGCGCTGGTGGGGCGAAGTGGTTCTCTCCCTGAGGGGTTTGTCAACTTCGTCCAGCTGCTCGTCGAGAACGATCGCGTGGCCGTCGCAGACGCGATCGCTGCCCTTTTCGAAGAGAAGCGATTGGCACACGAGGGTCGTCTCCACGCCGTCGTCTCCAGCGCTTTTGCCCTCACACCAGAGCAGCAGCAGCAGATTCAGGCCGATCTTGCCCAGCACTACGGCAAACCTGTCGATATTGAGGTGCGGGTGGATCCCGAGCTGATCGGTGGGGTGAAGATCGCAGTGGGTGACGACGTGATCGACGCCTCGGTGCGCAGCAAGCTTGCGAAGATGGCCGCAGCGCTCAAAATTTAGGAGTAATCCATGCAACTCAGTCCGTCTGAAATCAGTGATCTGATCAAGAGCCGGATCAAAAATCTCGAATTGTCGGCCGCGGTACACAACGAAGGGGTGATTGTGTCGGTCGCGGACGGTATCGCGCGTATTCACGGTCTGACCGGCGCGATGCAAGGCGAGATGCTCGAATTTCCCGGCAACACCTATGGCCTTGCGCTGAACCTCGAGCGTGACTCGGTCGGGGCGGTGATCCTTGGCGATTACGAACACATCTCGGAAGGGGACACCGTCAAGGCGACGGGCCGCATTCTTGAGGTACCGGTGGGTCCCGAGCTCCTGGGGCGTGTCGTCAATGCGCTCGGGCAGCCGATCGATGGGAAAGGCCCCATCGAAGCGAAATTGACCGACAAGATCGAAAAGGTTGCCCCTGGCGTGATCTGGCGGAAGTCGGTCTCGCAGCCGGTTCAGACCGGTTTGAAGGCCGTCGACACGATGATCCCGATCGGCCGCGGCCAGCGGGAATTGATCATCGGTGACCGGCAGACCGGTAAGACGGCCGTCGCGGTGGATACCATCATCAACCAGAAAGGCCAGAACATGTTCTGTATCTACGTCGCGGTCGGGCAGAAAGCCTCGACGATCGCGAACGTGGTGCGGAAACTCGAAGAACATGGCGCGATGGAATACACCATCGTCGTCGCTGCTTCGGCGTCGGAATCGGCCGCGATGCAGTATCTCGCGCCCTACGCCGGCTGCACGATGGGCGAATATTTCCGCGACCGTGGGATGGATGCCCTCATCATCTACGACGACCTCACCAAGCAGGCGTGGGCCTATCGGCAGATTTCGCTGCTGCTGCGCCGTCCGCCGGGTCGTGAAGCCTATCCGGGTGACGTCTTCTACCTCCATTCGCGGTTGCTCGAGCGGGCAGCGCGCGTCAATGAAGAGTATGTCGAGCGCTTCACCAACGGTGAGGTCAAAGGCAAGACTGGGTCGCTGACGGCGCTTCCCATCATCGAAACGCAGGCGGGTGACGTCTCGGCGTTCGTTCCGACCAACGTCATTTCGATTACCGACGGCCAGATCTTCCTCGAAACCGACCTCTTCAACGCCGGTATCCGCCCGGCGGTGAACCCGGGGATCTCGGTGTCGCGGGTTGGTGGTGCCGCGCAGACCAAGATCATCAAGAAGCTCTCGGGTGGGATCCGGACCGACCTCGCGCAGTACCGCGAGCTCGCGGCGTTTGCCCAGTTCGCGTCCGACCTCGACGACGCGACGCGTAAACAGCTCGAACGTGGCCGCCGGGTGACGGAGCTCTTGAAGCAACCGCAGTACTCGCCGATGAACATCGCGCAGATGACCGTTTCGCTCCTCGCGGTGAACAACGGCTACTTCGACGCGATTCCGGTCGAACAGGTGCTCGCGTGCGAACAGGCGCTCCACCAGCACATCGCCAACAAATTCCCTGACGTGATGAAGTCGATCATCGAAACGGGGAACCTCTCGGACGACGATCAGGCGAAGATCCTCGCGGAGATTGCGGCGTTCATGAAGACCTGGGCCTGAACGCGATTGACGGCAAGGAGCGAACATGGCCGGAAGTAAAGAGATCCGCGGCAAGATCAAGAGCGTCCAGAACACGCGCAAGATCACCAAAGCCATGGAAATGGTCGCCGCGTCGAAGATGCGGAAAGCCCAGGAGCGGATGCGCCAAGCTCGGCCGTACGCTGAGCGGATCCGCCGTCTGGCGAGCCACCTCTCGCATGCCACCGCGTCCGAGTATCGCCATCCCTTTATGATGGTCTCCGAGCAGGTGGAACGGGTGGGGTTGATCGTCGTCACCACCGATAAAGGGCTCTGTGGGGCGCTCAACACCAACGTCCTGCGCACGGCGCTCAACGAAATGAAGCGCTGGGAGCAGGCGGGGGTGAAAGAGATCCAGGTGGTAGCGATCGGCAACAAAGGGCTCGGTTTCATGCAGCGGATCGGTGCCAAGGTGGTGGCGGAACGCACCCACCTTGGGGATACGCCGCACCTCGATATGCTGATCGGTCCGACCAAGGTGGTGCTGGATGCGTTCGAAGCGCAGCAGCTCGATCGGGTCTATATCGCCTACACCCGCTTCATCAATACGATGAAGCAGGAGCCGGTGATCGAGCAGCTACTCCCCCTTTCAGGCGAACGGCTCGACGTTCCCGAGCACAACTGGGACTACATCTACGAGCCGGAAGCGGAAACGGTGGTCGATGAGCTGCTGCGCCGCTACATCGAAGCGCTCGTCTATCAGGCGGTAGCCGAAAACATGGCCTCGGAACAGAGCGCGCGAATGGTGGCGATGAAGGCGGCGTCCGATAACGCGAGCAACGTGATCAAAGAGCTGCAACTGGTGTACAACAAGTCGCGGCAGGCTGCGATCACCAAAGAGCTCGCCGAGATCGTCGGCGGGGCGGCCGCGGTCAGTTGAGGGATTGAGAGAAAAGGATAGGACGATGGCAACAGGGACAATCGTACAGTGCATCGGCGCGGTGATCGACATTCAGTTTCCGCGCGATCAGATGCCGAAAATCTACGAAGCGCTGAAGCTCGTTGAGGAAAACGACTTCGTGGAAAAGGGGCTTACTTTTGAGGTGCAGCAGCAACTCGGCGACGGGGTGGTGCGCACCATCGCGCTCGGCTCCTCGGACGGGCTCCGGCGGGGGATGAAGGTCGAATCGACCGGTGCACCGATTACCGTTCCCGTCGGGCACGGGACGCTGGGGCGGATCATGGACGTCCTGGGCCGCCCGATCGACGAAGCAGGTCCGATTCAAACCGACGAATACCGCTCGATTCACCAGAAGGCGCCGAAGTTCGACGAGCTCTCGCCGTCGGTGGAGCTCCTCGAGACCGGGATCAAGGTGATCGACTTGATCTGCCCGTTCGCCAAAGGGGGGAAAGTGGGCCTCTTCGGTGGTGCGGGGGTCGGTAAGACCGTTAACATGATGGAGCTCATCAACAACATCGCGAAGCAGCACTCCGGTCTCTCGGTTTTTGCTGGCGTCGGTGAACGGACCCGCGAGGGGAACGACTTCTACCACGAAATGAAGGAGTCAAACGTTCTCGACAAGGTCGCAATGGTCTTCGGTCAGATGAACGAACCCCCCGGCAACCGTCTGCGCGTGGCGCTCACCGGGCTGACGATGGCGGAGCGTTTCCGCGACGAGGGGCGCGATATTCTCTTCTTCGTCGATAACATCTACCGCTACACCCTCGCCGGTACTGAGGTTTCGGCGCTCTTGGGCCGGATGCCTTCGGCGGTGGGTTACCAGCCGACGCTTGCCGAAGAGATGGGGAAACTCCAGGAGCGGATCACGTCGACCAAGGTGGGATCGATCACCTCGATTCAGGCGGTCTACGTTCCGGCGGACGACCTCACCGACCCGTCACCGGCAACGACCTTCCTCCACCTCGACTCAACGGTGGTGTTGTCGCGCGACATCGCGGCGCTCGGGATCTATCCTGCGGTCGATCCGCTCGACTCCACCAGCCGCCAGCTCGATCCGCTGATCGTCGGCGAAGATCACTATACGGTCGCCCGTAAAGTCCAGGCGACGCTGCAGCGCTACAAAGAGCTGCGTGACATCATCGCGATCCTCGGGATGGATGAGCTCTCGCCCGAAGATAAATTGACGGTGGCGCGCGCACGGAAAATCCAGCGCTTCCTCTCGCAACCGTTCCACGTGGCAGAAGTCTTCACCGGCTCGCCGGGCAAGTATGTCCCGCTCAAAGAGACGATTCGCGGCTTCAAGATGATCGTCGAAGGGGAGTGCGATCACCTGCCCGAACAGGCCTTCTACATGGTCGGGACGATCGACGAGGCGTTCGAAAAGGCCAAGAAGGTCCAATAAAGAAGGGGTGGTGTCATGGCGATGACCGTACATGTCGATGTGGTGAGCGCCGAGGAGGAGCTCTTCTCCGGGCTTGCCGAAATGGTGGTTCTGCCCGGAGAGGCGGGCGAACTGGGCGTTCTGCCCGGTCATGCGCCGTTGCTGACTCGGATCCGCCCGGGAACGGTGCGGATCAAGACGCCGCACCAGGGTGAAGAGATCATCTTCGTTTCGGGGGGAATCCTCGAGGTTCAACCCAACCTGGTGACCGTGCTCGCCGACACCGCTGTCCGTGGTGCCGACCTCGACGAGGCGCGAGCCATTGAAGCCAAACGGCGCGCCGAAGAGGCGTTGAAGAATCGGCAGGCGGCGATCGACTACGCGAAAGCGCAGGCTGAGCTTGCCGAAGCGGTTGCGCAGCTCCAGGCGATTGAGCGATTGAAGAAGCTCAAGCACCGCGTGGGGGGTTCAGCGTAACCCCGCCACCAATCAAGTAAAAGCAGTTAAAAAACGCCCGGGAACTCCCGGGCGTTGTCATTTTAACCTTCCGCAGGCTGAATGCCGGCGAGTTTCCAACCGCCGCCTGACTTGGGTTTGACGAGGTGCCAGTATTCCGCAAAGGGCGTGGGCGGCGCATCGCTCCTTTCGCGCAGGAGCCCCTTGAAGAGCAGGGTCACGACGTACCGCTCGCCTTCATCAGCCACATCGACCACTTCGGCGTCGAGCTGGACCACTTCAGTCCGTTGCCCAGCCTCCCAAGCGGAATGGGCGCGTAGGTCGGCAAGAAGCTCCGGAGTGACGAGCCGGGCGATTGCGTCCCAATCCTGCGCGTCGTGCGCAGCCTGAAGGGTAATGAACTGCCGTTTGGCTTCGCGGACGAAAGACTCCTCGTCGATCATCGCAAGGAGATCTGCTGGCGCGCTTCCGCTACTCAAAAGCGGCCCGCCCGAAGGTTCGGCAACCTCCGCGCGATCAAGCGCTGGGGTGATCTCCTGTGCAATCGGCCCACCTGCTGCTGAAGCAGCGGCCGGTGTCGCTTCTCGAGCGCTCAGCAACCTCCTGAAGAGCCAGAAAAGGGCGGCGGCAAAGAGGGCGATGAGGATGAGCGAGCCAAACTCTTGACTCAACCCGAGCGAGGAGAAGAGCCAGGCGAGGCCCAACCCGGCCGCGATCCCCGCAAGCGGACCCAACCATGAGCGGCGAGGAGGAGTGGGCTGCGGGGTTGCAGCCGGTTGCGGCGGGCGCTGCGGCACCACCTGGGGCGGTTTCGCCGGGGGTGGGGTGATCTGCCGCTGTATTCCTGAACTTCGTCCGCCACCCAGACGGCCCGCTTCGGCGTCGGAACTCCAGGAGAGGAGCGAAACGGCGACAAGACTCAAAAAAACCACCGCGAAGAGGCGGCGGGTGCTCTCCCACAGCATGACCATCGAGAACTCCTTGAACACCACGTGACCTCCTTTGTTCGTGAAAAATAGATCCATCCGACCCCTTCCGACGCTCACGGTTTGAAGCCGCGGTGCAGGGCGACGATCCCGGCCGAGAGGTTATGGTATTGGACCGCAACAAGGCCAACGCGTTCCATCATCGCTTTGAGGGTCTCCTGGTCGGGGTGGACGCGGATCGATTCGGCGAGGTAGCGGTAGCTCTCGGCGTCCTGGGCGACGAGCTCCCCGAGGCGCGGGAGGACGTTGAACGAATACCAGTCGTAGAGGGACGAAAGGGGTTGCCAGACACGGGAGAATTCGAGCACGAGGAGCCTTCCCCCTGGCTTCAAGACACGCACCATTTCACTGAGCGCCTGCTCCTTGTGGGTCATGTTGCGCAGCCCGAAGGCGACCGAGACGCAGTCGAAGGTGTTGCTCGGGAAGGGGAGCTGTTCGGCGTCGCATTGCGCGATCGGCGTCACGACCCCTTCTTCGAGGAGCCGTTTTTTGCCGCGGAGCAGCATCGCGTGGTTGATGTCGGTCATCCACACCTCGCCGGTGGGCGCCACCCGGCGGGCAAAGGCGAGCGCGAGATCCCCCGTCCCGGAGGCGATGTCGAGCACGCGGTGCCCCGGGCGGACGCCCGAGGTGGCGATGGTGTAGTGCTTCCACAGACGGTGGAGCCCCGCCGACATCAGATCGTTCATCACGTCGTATTTGTCGGCGACCGAGTCGAAAACCCGCCCCACGAGCCGCTTCTTCTCAGGGGCAGGGACCTGGCGAAAACCGAAGTCGGCTTGTTCGGTCATCGTCCGCACCCTCCGGAACCGCAGCCGCAGCTCCCGTGGGATGGGGTTCCTTCGTCCGACGTGTTTCTGGGCTCGCGGCTCGCCCCTGCCGCCTCGAGGCGAGCGAGGTAGTCGGCCCACCGCTCGGCGTAGGTTTCACCCAGTTCGCGCAGGTAGACCCAGGTAAAGAGCCCGCTGTCGTGGCCGTCGGAGAAGGTGGGTTGAATCGCGTAGTGGCCCACCGGGGTGATCGCGGTGATCGTGACCCCCTTCTTGCCGGTCTGCAGCACCGCCTGCCCCGGCCCGTGCCCTTGGACTTCGGCCGAGGGGCTGAAGACGCGCAGGTATTCGGGATCGAAGGTGAAGGTCGCGCCATCGGCAAAGCGAATTTCGAGGAGGTTTCGTTTCTGGTGGTAGACCACCGCTTCGGGGGTGTGGCGGGCGTCGGTACTCATTCGGGTCTCACGGCTAAGAGACAACAAGATAGCATACCATGAGCGCGCGCGAAGGGACGCACACCCGATGCTCTGT
>NZ_BAAHXE010000029.1:0-28610 GCF_054657095.1 Hydrogenophilus islandicus
TGACACAGTCAAATTAAAAGCCGAACTGGTGAAACACCCGCAGTTGCTGGCGGTGCAGCCGTTCGGTGAGTTGGTCTTGCCCCTGCTGAGCGGATGCCTCCTGCGCGGCCACATCCGCATCGATGCGGGTGAGGGCTTCACGCAGGTTGAGGACGTCTTCAGACAGCAGGTGCTCGGGGTGCGGCAAGGGATAGCCGCGCGGCGTGCGCTCCTGCGTCATCGGTCACTCCCATCAGGTGACGATGACGCGCAGGTTGCGCACGAAGGGCCGGTGCTGCGGTGAGCCGGATAACGCCAGCTTTACGCGCGTGGTGCGGTCGGCACCGACGCCGACAAGGCTGGTGGCCTTGTAGGTGCGTTCGACCCAACCGTTGCCGACCTCCACACCCGAGGAAAGCGACAGCGCCTGGAAACTGCCCGGCGTGCCTGACTCCGCCTGCACCGTCACGCTGGACGTGCCAGGTGTCAGGGCATCGAAAGTCACCGCCACATTGAAGGTGGCAGCAGCCGGAATGGCGCGCGACAGGTAGTCGCCAGCGGCCTCCAGCGTGCCGAACACCAGCTGCGTGCCCGGATACAGGATCGGACTGGCCGTCTCCGTGCCAGTCAGCTTGGCCGACACGGCCAGGTTGCCCGAGAGCTTCTCGCTCAAGGCCAACCCCTGGTCTTCCGACAAGGTGTAGATCCGCCCCTGGGCATCGGTCGCCAGAAACTGCACGTCGGTGCCGGCCGCCGGACGCTCGACGCCGGCGAGCGCCATCACATCCGACAGGTTGGTCACCGTGTACTGGCCCAGCGAGACGGTCTTGCTCGTCTGTGTGAACCGGCAGGCCAACAGGCGGAAAGTCAGGTCTTGCGTCTGGTGCGGTGTCCAGGTGATCCCGTTGGAGGACGAGAGCAGTACCCCGATCTGGTAGGGCTGCGCCGTCACCCAGCCGGTGCGCGGATCGAACTTGCCGAGTTCCGCGACCGACACCGCGTGATTGGCATCGTCGGTGAGCACCACGATGGCGTACTCGCGGTTGGCTTCCAATGCCACCGGGTCGAGGGTGATTCGAGTCGGGTTGCCATCGGTCTTGATGTCGGCGGCCAGCAAACGCCCCTCGGTCAGTACCGTGGTGGTGGGCATGCCGACCTGCGTCTCGCGGATCTGCACGATCACTGGCGCAGCGCCGCCCTTGGTGGTGAACCACAACTCCAAGCCACCGATGGTGCGGCGCTCGGGCAGCGTGAAGGTCTGCGCCAGCGGGTCCCAACGGCGTACCACCGTGGTCAGAATCCGCCGGCGCGTTTCGGTGACGATCTGGCCGCGACCGACGTAGGTGGCGGAGCCGTAGCTGCCGCCGGCACCCAGGAATTCCACCAGCTTCGCACCGGCGGGGATGGCCTGCGGGATGCGGAAGCTGCCTGTGAGCAGACCGGCAGCATCGGCCGCCTTGCCGGAGGGCTGGCCGATCACGAGGCCGTCGAAGCGCAGTTGCGCCAGCGCCTCGCCGGGTCCGAACCCTTCCACCCGATAGCTGACGTTGAGGCTGCGCAGGAACTGCGCTTCCACACTCGAGGACGCCAGCACCTGCTCCGAACGACGCGTCTCCACGACCTGTTCGAGCACACCGCTGCCGATGACCAGGCGCTCGGTGACGTCCGAGACCCAGGTGGTGTTCGTGACCGTGAACTGGTCAACCGCTGGGTTCAGGGTGACCCGGGCCGGCACCGGTTCGAAGGCCTGGTAGGGATTGATCTTCATCGACCCGGTACGGGCCAGCTGCTCGATCACCGGGGTCAGGGTGTAGTCCAGCGTCAGCAGTGCGTTGCCGTTCTCCTTGGCGTGCTGGGCGGATGCCGTGATCGGCAAGGTAAGCACCCCGGCCACAATCGCCCCAGTCTGCGCCACACCCTGGTCACGCAGGTCGTCGTCGAGGAAGTTGTCGACGAAGAGGCCCTTCTTGGCGGCCGGCTCACGGATGTTGGCATCCACGCGCAGACGCTCCAGCGCCATCAGGTCATACAGGTCGGCGATCTGACGCTGCATCGCGGTGAGTTCCGATACCTTGATGGTGCGAATCGCCACGTTACGCACAACCGGCTCCGAACCACTGCGCCAGTCGTAGGCGATCTCAGCCAGCGCCAGGCGCGAGGCGGGCACGGTGGGCGCGACGGGGTTCCTCACCTGGCTGATGCCCTTGATGCGCTCCACCTGACCGTCAGCGGTGAGCGCCAGCACATCCACGCGCGGCAGCTTCCACTGGTAGTCGATGTACATCGTGGAACCCTGCACGACGCCCGAGACGGTGAAGCCGGTGTCGGTCAGGTTCGTTGGGGTGATGCTGACGATGTACTGGTAGGTGACCTGGTAGCTCGACCCGGGTGCCGGTTCAGCGCCGCCGGGCGACCAGTCGATCTCATCGCCCACCACCTTGTAGTCGGTGCCCTGGGCGTAGGTGGTGCCGCCTTGCTTGACCTCCAGCACGGCGACGACCGTCGGTTCGGTCAGCACATCGCGGCTGCCTGTGAAGGCGCCATGGACCACCGTCTCGGTTTTCTGCTGCGTGACCTTGATGTCAATCACCTGGGCGAGCGGCGGACGGTTGATGGTCACCACCATCGACCCATCGCCGCTGTCATTGAACACCTGCGGTTCGCTGGAGACGCGCTGTAGATCGGGATCGATAGGCAGCCGCAGACGTTGGGACTGCGTGCGCTCGACCTTGAAGCCATCGATGTTGGCCCGGCCCTCGGCGACCGAGAAGATGTGCTCTTGGGTATCGGTGTCGGTGTCCAGAAACCGCACCCCGAGGCCTTCGGTGACGTAGTGGCCGTTGGCGTCATAGTCGTAGCGGGCGAGGCTCGCAATCACGCCATCGAGCACGGGCGGCTGAGTGCGATTCTCCAGGATGCCGTTGTCCAGCGCATAGATGGCGTGAAAGTCGCCGGGCTGACCGTCACTGGTGCCGGCACCTTCCCAGCCCCAAGCGAGGGTCTCCTGCAGACGTCCGGCCCCCGGCTCCTGGTAGTTGCGCACGCCCACCGCCGGTTCGCGCAGGTTGGGATCTTCGAGTTCAGTGATGGTGCGGGCGGTGAAGCGCACGCCCACCGCCACGCGGCCATCGACCGGCACGGTGAAGGAGGCTGCTGGGACGTCGCGCACGGCGCCGCGCAGATAGACGCGGCCCGCCTCGAGGGTGACCAAGCCGGTGTCAGCATCGATCTGCAGATTGGCACCGCTGACGATGTCGCCATCCTTGAGCAGCGCATCGGCCACGCCTTGCAGGCGGTGAATCAGCGTGCTCTGGATCTCGTTGAGTTCTCGGGACTGCAGGCCATCGCCGGCACGGAACAAGAGCTGGGTGTAGTGCTTGGCCGGGTCAAACAGGTTGTAGTAACGCTCGATCATGGGTGGCCTCGCGGATTAGAAAGTGACGACGAATTCGAAGGTCTCGCGCGTTGAGGGCTGGCGCACGATGGGCACCGAGTGCTGCAGCACGAGCAAAATGCCCGGATCGGTGATCTGGGCGGGAATGAAGAACTTCTGCCCGATGGGCAATTGCGGATCGGTCTGGGTGCCGACGAAGAGCCCTTGCTCTCGCACGATGCTGGTGGCGGCATCCTCGAAGTCGAAGCGCACCCGAATGAAAAGGTGGTTCGTGGGCTCGGTGACCAGCCGGTAGCGTCCGGTCGGCACCACGATCTCGCCCTCGGGGTCGGCGGCAACGAAATGCACCTCGTCCGCCACCCGGCGGCCGACTTCGCGCAAGAGCGCCGTCTGGCCGATGGATTCGGGCGGATGGGAAACCTTGAAGTGGACCGTGACGTCGCCCTGTTCGGGGATGGTGCTGGCCGGCAGGCGGCGGATCACGCCCTCGCGGGCATTGGCGCTGTAGTCCACATCGAGCAGGTACTCGGTCTGGTCGTCCAGCGAGGTGACGCGGATGTCGGCCAGATGCTGGAAGCCCAGTTCGATCACACCCGACTCGTCAAAAGGTGTGCTGATCGCCTTGGTGGTGTCCCACAAGGGGTCACCTTCGCCCAGGGCGAGGTGCAGGGTTTGTTCTTTGATCGCGGCGGCAAGGGCCGCGCGACCGCTGGCAGTCAGGATGGCCATCGGGTGCTCCAGGAATGAAATGGGGTAGTGAAATCAGGACTGCGTGCTGTGGGCGCTGCCGATCAGCTCGCGGGTGTCGGTCCAGGTCGAAGTCGGCCAGCGCACGCCGGTCCAGGTCTGGCCGCGCCAGGCAGCGCGGGTACTGAGGACGGGCACGCGTGCGGGAGAAACCTGTGAAGCGGCGCCGGCTTCAGCGCTGCGGGTCAGCAGGCGCAGCAGGCTCGGGCGGGCGTCGTCAAAAACATAGGGCAGGTTCTCGGTCAAGCCAGAGATGCAAATTTGCATCTCTGTCAGCGGCCGCCATTCGATCTCAGCGGCCTCGCCCAAGGTGAGATCACCCAGTCGGGGCAGGGGCCGGGTGCGGTACAAGGCGCGACGTGGGGTGCGGCTGTTCACATCGCCCAGCGTCACCTCGGAGAGCACGACCTGCGCCTGTTGGTACAGGCGCGCACGCCAACCCGCCGCATCGGGCAGCGGGGCATTGCTGGGGCTGTGCTGCCGCACCAGAAAGCCCTGGTCGAGACTGGGCACCGATTCGCCCAAGGCCCACATCCCCAGCGCCTGATCGGCGCGGGCCTGGACCCGGTGGGTGGATTGTCGATCATGCTGGCCGTGCAGCAGCAGGGTTGGCACGACCAGGTCACCCGGATGGCTGCGAGCGAATCGCTCCAGCACCTCCACGCGGATCAGCCGATGCGGTGTGGCCGACAGCGGATCACCGCTGCCCAGTGCTATCGGCTCCCCCGTTTCCCGCCAGACAAATCTCGGCAGGTTCGCGTTGATGTCGCCCAAGGGTGTGCTGTCGGACAGGACCACCATCGCCCGACAGAACTTGCGCTCGGGTCGCACCCCAACCGGATCGGGGACGCCCAGCGCATTGGCCAGCGTGAACAGGTGCGAATGCAGGATCTCCTCATTCGGTGTGTGGCCCGGATCGCCCAAGGCCGAGAAGCTCAGCAGGTAGCGGTCCATCAGCCGGGCTACCGCAAAGCGCACGGCCTCACGGTTCGGCGCGATCTGTTGTCCGGATGCCAGCGCGTCCTGTGCGAAACCGCGCCCAAACGACAGCTTGGTCTGCCCGTCTGTCCAGAACACGCCACTGTGGTCCGACAGCAGCGCTTCGCCCAGCCGACTCTCGTCCAGCACCAGTCGGCGCAGGTCCCAGCCGTGGTAGATGCGTGACAGGCGGGATCGGGCCGGTGCCGACAGCCGGGCGATGGCGATCAGGTTGGCGATTGATCCATCGTCATCCAGTACCTGACCCGGATCGAACTGGAACTCGGCAAAGTGAATGCCGGGGGTTTCCTGCTCGACCGTGGCGGTCGCGCCGATCCAGGACAGGGCGGTCGTGAGCGCTGCCGGGGTGCCGCGCAGGCGTTGCCAGCGGATACCCTCGGCAATGGCCCGGCGAGGATCGGGCAGGTAGGGCAACAATTCGCCCAGGCCATATTCCCAGATCAGCCAGGGCAAGAGACTGTCGCTGGGGTCGGTCTTGAACCCCTTGAGGGACTCAGTCTCGCCTCCCAGTCGGGTCAGCAGATCGGTCGAGAGCGACAGCGAACATTCGAGTGCCGTGGCGTTGGGCGGCAGCAGGTGATCCGATGTCATGCGCCCTCCTGGGTAGAGAAATCCCAGGGCGGCGCGCTTACCGGTCTCTGCCCGCGAAGGTCAGCTGGACGTCGGTCAGGCGCACCGCCTGGGTACTGTGGATGCGGATATCGGTGGCCGGCTCACTGAGCTCGACCTTGTGGACACCGGGCTGCTGCAATTGCCCGATCAACCAGGACTGGGTCAGGTCCCAGCCGAGCACGGCCTCCTTGGCCAGGGCTTGGGTCAGTCGCTGCGCCAGCCCGTCAAACACCGCCATCGGCGTGTCGGGGTAGAGCCAGATCTGGGCGGAGACCGTCACCGGCACCAGGCCGGCCGGCACCACTTCCACGGTATCCGTCAGCACCCGCACGTCGTCGCGCAGCACGGTGGCGCGCACGGTCTCCAGCAGCGCTTCAGGCACGGTGTCGCTGTGCCCGGTGGGCAGAACACTGATGCGCACCCGACCCGGGCCAGGGCTGTCGACCGCCACATCGGCGACTTCGGGCGAAGCGGACAAGGCCCAGTAGCGGTAGTGCGCGGCGCCGCCTGCGTTGGCAAAGCCCATGATGCGGGCGCGGATGCGCCGACGCAGCGGCTCATCTTGCTCCTGGGGCAGCCGGGAAACGCCATAGAAGGCCCCCAGGTGCTCCAGGTCGTTGCCCACCGCAAAGGCCAGCAGATTGGCCCGCGCGGCTTCGTTGATGCGGGCGCGCAGCAGTAGCTCGCGGTAGGCCGCCACCTCGATCAGCTTGATCGCCGGGTCGGAGGCCAGCAGCGCGCTGTACTGCGGGTAGCGCATCTGGAAGTCGCGCAGCAGCGCGTCGAACACGGTCTCGAAGCGCAGGGTCTCCAGCACCTGCGGCGTGGGCAGGCCGGCAAGCTCTGGCGCCAGGGAAGGGGTGAAATTCATGGGCGTTCTCCGCTGGTCCTGCTACCGATGCTCAGTCCCGACAAGGTGACCGTCTGGCCCTCAAAACCCTGCAGCCGCACTTCACCCTCCAGGGTCAGTTCGACCCAGCCGGCGCTGGCGTCAGTCAGGCGCACGCGGGTCAGTTTGAAGCGGGGCTCCCAGCGGCGCAGCGCCTCGGCGGTGGCGGCGTAGAGTTCGACCGCCAATCGCGGGGTGATGGGCTGATCGATCAGTTCGGGGATGCGCGAGCCGTAGTCGCGGCGCATCACGCGGGTGTTCAAGGGCGTGGAGAGGATGTCGGCGATGCTCTGGCGCAGGTGATCGAGGCCAGCGAGGGGCTGGCCGGTGTGGGCGTTGAAGCCATTCATCGCAAAGCACCCCCTTCATCCCATTCGGATAAATGCGCAAATTTGCGCAATTACGTCGCGCTCGAGTCTCAGCTGTTGCCTACCCACCCGCAAAGACGTTCTGACTGCCGCTGGCCGCGACCGAACCGCAGCTGACCGGATCGCCAATGCGGCACAGCTGCAGGTCGTTGCAGTAGACCGTGCGGCTGCCGGTCGCCAGCACTCCGTCGTGACAGGACTTGCCGCAGCAGTGCGTGGCCCAAGCATCGCTTTGCCGGTGCGCCGCGATGCCATTGACGAAGACGTTGGGCGAGCCCTGGATATTGGGCCGGGGCGGCCAGCAACCGTGACCGGTGCAGAGATCCCCCAGACGTGTGATTGCAGGCATCGCTTTCTCCTCGGTCGGTAACCTTCCGCACATTTGCGGAATGTTCAGTTCAGATCAATCCTGGGAGCGGTGAGGCGAATGCCGGCGTCCGTCATCTCGATCTTGCTCGGGCCGATCTCCAGGACGATACTGCCGCCTGACGGCACCGACAGACGCCAGTGGTGCTGCGCCCGGTCATACTCCATCACAGCGCCGTCTTGCCACAGTGTGCGACTGATGTCGGCACTGTCGGCCGGCGGCGGATAGACGTCGCGGTAGAGCGAACCCACTACCACGGCCTGGTTGAGATCACCGCCGGGGGCGATCAGCACCACCTGTTCACCCGGTTCCGGTGCGTGCCAGGTGCGGTCGGGGCCGGCACGCACGGTGGCAAACGGCAGCCAGGCCGTGAGGATGGGACCGGCCTGTACCCGCACCCGGGCCTTCTTCGCATCGAGTTCGGCGACTTGCCCCAGCATCACCACATTGCTCAGCCGCCGCTCGGCTTCGGTCATATCCTGGTGCAGATGGCGTTCGCTCATGGCGCGGCTCCGGCTGGATCAAGCAGGGGTTGATACTCGGACTCGTGCAGCACCCCAATGCGCGGCGCCCAGCTGTAGAGCGCCTGCAATGGCAGCGCCCCCTCGGGTGTTTCCACCACCCGGGTCCAGTAGCTGACCTCGAACGACAATCGAGCGGCCAGCACCGGCGTGTCACCATCACCGCCCTGATCGACCTCGGTGCGGGTGAGGCGCGTGCCTTCCACCAGCAGTCCCAAAGTCTCATCGGCATCGAGGGTGGCTTCCACCGCCTGTGCCAGCACATCGGCTTCCTCTGCGGCGGCGTCACCGCTGGCAATGATCTCGACCGACAGCTCCAACTTCCGATAGCGCAGCCCCGGATCGGCGTTGGGCTGATCCTCGATGCGCTCGTCGCGGGTGTAGATCAGGACGGCCGGCAACTTACCGGCAAACAGCGGCGTGCTGCGGTGGATGCTGATGCGCTGCGGCGTGATGCGCGCATCGACCTTCGGCAAAGCATCGATGAGTCGCGCGGCCACCGCCTCACGGATCAGGGTGCGTGGGTGCTTCATGGCCGCCCCTCCTTACTTGTTCTTGTGCAGCATCAGTTTCAGAAAGCCGTGCCCATCGGGCCGCACGTCGACGATCAGGTAGAGCGCCCCTTGCACCGTGACGGCATCACCTTCGGTCGGTGTGGCCGGCAGATCCACCAGCCGCACCTCCAGCACGGGCTGGACCGTGGACACCGGCACGCCTGTGCTGGCGTCCACCTCCTGGTGCGCAGCCGAGAACACGCCCCGGCCCGGCAGCGCCTGGGCTTGCCCCTCGAGGTGAAACACCACCGGCTCGCCGAAGGTGTCGAGCACGATGGATGACACCGCCCGAGTCAGGTCACCGAAGGCCGTCATGACCATCACCAGCCATTGCTGGAGAAGAGCCGCACGGTCAGCGCCGGGCGTTTCACAATCGGCAGCGGGTTGGACTGGGTGTAGATGTCAATGCCGGTGCCGTTGGGCCGTGCCAGCTGGTAGGCGTAGAGCTCTTGGCCGTAGGTGCCGACGGCGTCCATCAGGTTCGCCGGGGCAAAGTAAGTGCGGAAGGTGTCGAGCGTGCCCAGCGGAAACGCCACCCCTTCGCGCGGCGGGATCAGGCGCACGCTGGTGCCGTTGGCGAGCGTGACGGTGCCGAAATACTCCTCGAACAGGATGGAGCCAAAACGGAAGCCACGGCGGACATCATCGCGCAGCGGATTGGTACCGGCCGTGCCTTGGTAGAAGGTATAGGCCTCCTTGACGGTCTTGTGCTTGACCAGTGCATCGAAGAACTCGGGGCTGACCAGGGCGTGGATGCTGGTCATCATCTCGCCTTTGAGGTTCTCCTCGATGTGGCGCGCGACCTGGGTGCAGTGGATGACCATGTCCTCGGTGCTGCCGAACACAAAATCCACCTCGGGCTTCTGGATGCCGAACTCGTCGTGCCAGTTGTAGAGGGTGTTGCCAGCACCATCCTTGGTGATACCCAAGAGTGCATTAACGCGCATGTACTCCAGCGTCTGCGCGTGTTTCGCACGCATCCGGGCGAGCTTGCGTGTCATCACGGTGACCAGCGGGTCTTCACCAGCGGCCAGGCCCAAGCCCCGAATCCCCTGGATTTCCTCGGGCAGCACCACGTCGTTGTGCGGGATGTGGGGCACGGCAAACGAGCGTACCGAGCGCTTGTCGGTGGTGCCCACCGTCGCAGGCGCGCCTGGGGCGACGGCCGGCAGCAGACGCAGCTCGCCTTCGATGGATTCGATGGTGACGTTGCGCTGGGAAATGGGCTCTGGCGCAAACAGCCCCAGTTGGCCGACCCGGCCATAGGGGTTGGGCAGCATCTGGATGGCGGCCGACATCTCGGCCAGCGTGAAGCCGCCGGCGTCGAACGGATTGACGATCACGGTCATGGAAAAACTCCTGTGAATTCGAATCAAGCAGCGGTGCGCACGACGATGCCGTGAGCAGCCAGTTGCTGGTGTTTGAGGGATTGGGCGGCGGCGTCCGCCACGGAGGCATCGAAGGCCAGCGCACGGTCGGCAACGATCACCTGGCCACGCGCGAGCACGACGGCCTGGGTATCGGTGTCGCTGGCGGCCACCGGGTGCAGCAGCACGGCACAGGCAATCTCGGCGCCCTCGATGCCCGTGGTCGATGCCGCCGGTGAAAACGTATAGACGCCCGTGGCGGTGATGCGACCGAGCACGGCACCCAGGGGATAGGCGGCACCGGCCTTCAGGGTCACGGTCTCGCGGGTGTAGTCCGGGTCGGACTCGCGCTTGATGAGGTCACCCAGCGTCGACGGGGAAATCAAAGGTGTGCTCATTTACGGCCTCCATAGGCTTGGGCTGCTTTGACCAAGGGGCTGTCAGCAACGGATTGGGGTTGGGTGTGGGGTTGCTGCGGAGCCTCGGCGACGATGTCTTGCGCCACATCGCGCTCGGCGGCCTGCTTCAGTACCGACTGGCGCAGCGCATCCGGGGTGACGCCACGCGCCAGGGCCTGGGCGGGGTCGACCGTCACGCCGAGGCGTTTGGCCTGGGCGGCGATCTCGGTGAGTTCCGCGAGCTGGCGGCGCAGTCGCTGCTCGACTTGGGCGGCGATGGCCGCTTCATCGAGCGTCGGCGGGGTCGGGCTTGAGTTCGGCGCGCCGTCCTCGTGGACATCCTCCACCGGCGCATCGGTGGTGTTGTGATCGATCATGTAGGTCTCCTTCTGGGTCAGTTGAGATGGATGGGATGCGCGGGCGGCCGACTCATTGCGCGACCTGCGTCCGTCACGCATGGCAAGCTGGCGATGCAGGGCCGTGATCGCATCAGCGCGGGTACCGATCCGATCGGCCAGGCCCACGCGGAGGGCGGCTTCACCGCGATAGACGCGAGCCTCGGTGTCACGAATCGCCTCGGGTGTGAGGCGGCGGAATCCGGCGACCAAGGCGATGAACTGGTCGTACAGTTGCTCGATGTCGGCCTGGATGTCGGCGGCGACCGATGCCGGCAGCGGCGCGTGCGGATGGCCGTCGACCTTGTGGGCGCCGGCGTGCAGGAAGGTGTAGTTCAGACCGGCTTTGGCATCGGCGACCGACTCATCGACATGCACCGCCACCACGCCGATGGAGCCGACCTCGGCGGTGCGGGTGAGCCACACTCGGTCAGCCGCACAGGCAATGGCATAGGCGGCTGACAATGCGGCCTCATCGGCGATGGCCCAGAGCGGCTTGCCCGAGGTCTGTGCCAGGGTACGCAATCGCTGCGCCAAATCGAACACCCCACCCGCCTCGCCACCGCTGGAGTCGATCTCCAGCAGCACCGCCTTGACCATCGGATCGGCAAAGGCTGCCTCGGCCATGGCCTCGATGTCGTGATAACTGGTGAGGCCACTGGCGGCACCGATATACGAAGCGCGGCGCACCAGCGTGCCGAGGACCGGGAGGATGGCGATGCCCTCCACAATCTGGAGGCCACCGGTCATGCCGGCATCGACGTTGGCCGGGGGCGGCGTGGCCAGGGTGTCGCCCGCGAGCTTTCTGGCCACCACCCCGAGGATGACTTCGAGTTTGGGGCGCGCAATGAGGAGCGGCGTCCCGTACAGGCGGGACGCCAGGTACGGTAAATCGGTCATGGGAATTCCTCAGTTCGAGGGGGCTGGCGGCGGCGCCTGCGCAGGAGTCGGTGCCGGGACCGGTGCAGGCTCACGCCCGAAACGCAGCCCCAGGCTGTCCTCGCGCCGGTGGTCAGCAGCAATCTCGGCATCGACCATCGCGGCATCAAACCCGCGCTCGGCAATCGCCTGGGTGCGCGACTTGAGCCCGGCCTCGATGGCGTTGATCTCGGCGCGGATGTCTTTCAAGGGATCGACCCAGTCCCAGCGGGGCGGTAGCCAACTGCAGTCCAGGTAGTCGGCGCGGCGTTGCTCGTAGTCCGGCAGGTCCAACGCCCCAGAGAGCACCGCCGTGTCCATCCAGCGCGCCCACACCGCTCGGCACAGTTGAAACACCAGCACCGAGTGCTGGAAGGCTTCAATGCGGCGGCGAAACTCCAGCAGTGCTGCCCGGGTGTTGGAGTAGTTGGCCTTCAACATATCGGCCGAGAGGTTCGCGTAGGGCAGACCCAAGGCAGCGGCGACCTGCAGCAAAGTGCGGTACTGGAAGGACTCGTAGTTGCCGCCGACATCGGCCGGCGTCGAGAAGGTGATGTCCTCGCCGTCGTCCAGGATCTGCAGCTGGCCAGGCTCGAGCGGCAGCAGCGGCTCGCCCCGGTCGTCGGTCTCACCACCGTTGTCGAAGTCACGCTCGGGCCGGCGCACGAAGCCGACGAACATCGCGGCGACCTTCTTGCGGTCGAGTTCGGCATCGTCGTACTGGTCGAGCAGAAAGAGCTTCACGAGCGCCGGCGAGAAGCGCGACACGCCTCTCAGTTGCCCGGCGTCCACCGGATCAACGATGTGCAGCACCATTTCTGCCGGCACCCGCACGGTTTCCCCGGCCAGCCCCGGATCGGTGATGTCGCCCGGGTGGCGGCGCAGGAAGTGGTAGGCGACTCTCCGACCAATGCGGTCGAACTCGATGCCCTGGCGAATGCGGTGGCCGTTCTCCAGCAGCTGGTTGTGATTGAGCGGCAGCATCTCGGCCGGCAGCATCTGCAACTGCAGCGGCACGGACAAACCATCCTCGGGCCTGCGTGGTCGGATGCGAAAGAACACCTCCCCGGCGATGAACAGTTCCCGAGCGGCGCGGCGCTGCTGGCCGTAGAAATCGGTCAACCCCTCGGCATCGGACTCATCGGTCCAGCGCAGCCACAGCCGTTGCACTCGGTCCTTGAGCACGGCATCGGCGATGCCTGACGAGGGCTTGATGCCCGTGCCCACGGCATTGCCTGCCCAGGACTCGACCGCGTTGGCGGCGTAGCCGTTGTTGCGGATCAGGTACCGGGCGCGGGCGGTCATGTCAGCACCAGCCGCCTGGATCAGCGTGTTGACGTGAGCACGGCTGGCGGCAAAGGTCTTGAGACGGCGGGCGGACAAGCCACCTTCGAAGCCGCCGATCATGGCACCCACCTTTCGGCCAAGTTTCTGGCGCAGGTTCTGGAGTGCCTTCATCACAATCCCTTCCCTGCGTAAGTGCGGATGCGCCGGGCACGCGGTCGACCTTCTACCTTGGCGATCTCGCGCTCCAAATCCTGCAACGCCGCCTGCAGTTCGGCGTCCGACTTGTAGGTCACCCACTTGTCGCCGGCCTTCACGGTGAGCACCCCATTGAAGCGGGCGGCCTGCAGCGCCTCGCGCTGGGCCTTGAGTTGTTCGAGGGTCATAAAAAGCCTTTCCAGGCAAGCGCCTTGAAATAAGGGGCAGCATGCACTAAACTCTGACCTGTCTGGTCAGACTAGGAGATCCCAATGCAAACCTGGCAAATGCAAGAAGCGAAGGCGCGGTTGTCTGAAGTGGTCAAACGCGCACAAAACCAACCCCAAGACATCACCCTGCATGGCAAGTCGGTGGCCGTGGTGATTTCGCGCGAGACCTTTGATCGCTTGTCGCAATCACAGGACTCGCTGGTGGATTTCATGCGGCGCTCGCCGCTCTATGGGGCGGATGACATTACTTTTGAGCGCGATCAGAGCCTGACCCGGGAGGTAGCGTTTTGAGCTACCTGATCGACACCAACGTGCTGTCTGAATTGCGCCGCAAGGCACCCGACCCCGGGGTTGTTGCCTGGTTCTCGCGGCGACCACCGTCCACCCTGCATCTCTCTGTGCTGACCTTGGGTGAAATCCGTAGAGGCCTTGAAGGCGTCAGCGATGAATCGCGCCGCCAGTCGCTGCTCGATTGGTTGGAGACAGACTTGCCAACTTTCTTCACTGGCCGGGTACTGCCGGTCGATGCCGCCGTAGCCGATCGCTGGGGACGTTTGGTCGCAGCATCAGGCCGACCTCTTCCTGCCATCGACAGCCTGCTGGCTGCCACCGCACTGGAGCACGATCTGGTATTAGTCACGCGTAACGTCAAAGACTTCGCAGGTTTGCCAGTCCAGATATTCAACCCCTGGTCGAACTGATCAAACGTAGTTCGAAGAAATCGCCATGCGCCGACGGCGCGGGCTGGCGGTCATCGGGGCCGAAACAGGTGTGCTCTTGCCTTGGCGACTGGTCGGGACCGGCGGCAGCGCTTCTACCCGCTTGTTCAGGTTCAGCCCCATCGACAGCAGGCCGTGCAGCGCGGCGTAGGCGTACACCCGGCAGTCCAGCGCTTCGTTGCGCCGACCATCGGGTTTCCACCAGAAGCGCTGCGGAAAACCCTTCACATACCGGGTGCGGATGCGCTCGGCCGTCAGCTGCTCGAAATACTGCGCATCCCGGTCCAGCGGGAAATGCATCGCGCCAGCACCCGCCCCGGACTTCTTGAGGCGGGCGTAGATGGCTTCCTTGGCGGCATCGACGCCAACCGTGAACAGATTGACCTTGCCCTTGTTCGCTTTGCTCGGACGCTTGGGCCAGATCGGCCGTTTGCCCGAGCCGCCCTTGATCGCCCAGATGCGCTTGCGCTCCCGGCCCTTGCAGAAGGCATAGGCCGCCAGGGTGTGGTGGCCACCAGTGTCCAGACACGCGGCTTCGATGTTCAGGCCGGTGGCCAGGGTCTCGTGCTCGAAGCGGTTGGACAGGTAAGCATCGAGTTGCGCCCAGGTGTCCGGCGCGGACGGGTCGCCCCACAGCACCTTGTAGTCGATGGACCAGGACTCCTCATCCCGGCCCCAGCCGACCACTTCGAGTTCGAGCCGGTCGTCCTGCACGTCGATGCCGCAGGTGAGCAGAGCCACCTCGGCAGGGACTGCAGGCCCGTAGGCTTCGCGGCGTTCCATCAGGCCTTCGGCATCCAAGGTCTCACCCTCCCGGTCTTCCCAGGTCTCGGCCAGTTTGGTGTTCACCCAGACCTTCAATCTGACGGGGTCGTCCTTGGACGCGTGGTGTTCCTGGGCGATCTCGCCCCAGGTGAGCCACGGGCTGTACAGGCTGGAGAGGTGGAAGCCCACCGTCTTGCCATCACCCTCGGCCCGCGCTGTCCAGCGGCCATTGGCGAGCAGTGCCGGCTTGCGGTACTCGGGATGGATGCCGTCGCACTGCGGGCAGTGCCAGGCGGCCTCGCTCATCTTGCCGGTCGGCCACTTGATGTCGCGCCAGAGTATCTGGCTATACGTCCCGCAGTGGTCGCACGGCACCTCGAACACCCGCTGATCCGACTCCAAGTAGGCCGCCTCGATGCGCGAGAAGCCTTTGAGCGTCGGCGTCGAGCACAGATAGATCTTGCGATTGACGAAGGTCGCCGCCCGTTGCACGGCCAGCGCCACCGGATCGCCCTCGCCATCGGCATCCCCTGGATAGCCGTCGACCTCATCGAGAAACAGGTAACGCACCGGCATCGAACGCAGGCCTACCGCCGAGTTGGCGCCGGTCATGATCAGCACGCCACCGGGGAATTCCTTCATCAGCTGGGTGTTGCCGGAATCGCGTGACCGTGGGTCCTTCACCCGACTGGCGAGTTCAGGGCTCGCCTCGATCAGGGCATCCACCCGCTGCTTGGAGACGCGCTTGGCGCCTTCCACCGTGGGCTGCACCAGCAACATCGGCCCCGGGGCGTGGTGGATGACGTAGCCGACCCAGTTGAGTCCGCATTCGGTTTTACCCACCTGCCCTCCGGCCATGAACACAACACGCTCGATGCGCGAGGTGGCCGACAGCGCATCCATCACCGCCTGGAGATACGGCGTGCGACTCGTCGACCAGCGGCCGGGTTCGGCTGAGGCGACCGACGAGAGCATCCGGTGCCGGTTGGCCCAGTCATCGACGGTGAGGATGGGGTCGGGCGCCAGACCCCGTTTCCAGGCCGATTCAACAGCCGATTCAGCAGTGTCGAACACAAGCCACTCCGATGCGAAATAGATGGACCGAACGCTTGGCTTTCTGCTTGAACAGCGCGTTCATACAGATGTCATCAACCCCCACGGAGAACGCCATGAACGCCAACCGCCACACCAACCTCGTGAACACCCACGCTACCCAATCCCTCGACACCCTTGGCCACAAGCTCGCCGAGGCCGCCCTGACCGTGCTGGTGCGCACTTGCCGCAAGGAAGTGGCCTCCGCCAGCCGCGACGAGCTCGAAGCCGCCTGCGTCGCCATGCGCGCCCAGGCACGCCCGGTCATCGACCGCTTGCTCGACGACGCCCGCGCCGCACCCTGGGTGGCCGAAGCCGCCTTCCACGCTGCTGCCCTGGATCTCGCGCAAGCCGGCATCGCGGTGTTGCGCAAGGCCTGACGAGAAACGCGAAGCCAAGCAAAAAGCGCTTGGCTTCTCACGCGAACAGCGCGTTCATCACGTCACCCGATCACCACGCACCAAGGAGCAGACCATGACCCTGCGCATCCGCCAACCCCAGGTCACCGACACCAACGGCAACGCCCTCGGCCCCCGCCTGATCCGCGTCGAGTTCAACGATCAAGGCCCAGCGACCGTGATGTACGACGGCCAGCGTTACGACTTCACCGGCAAGACCGGCACCAACCTCAAAACCGGCCTGCCGGTGCGCGAGATGGCCACCGTGCGCGATGCGCGCCTTTGGATCAGCCTCGATGGCGAGCACCTGTGGGAAGACTGACTCGCGCCGATCCATCCAACGACCAGGAGAAACACCATGTCTGCACAAACTTCCCCCATCACCGAACGCCAACTCGATCTCATCACCCGCGCCCATTGCGATGCCAATGGCCTGATCGAGCCGCTGCTCGAGCTCAAGGGCGTCGCCAAGCTCAAGATGATCGCCAGCCTCGCGCAGCGGGGGTTGATCGAGCAGCAAGGCGGCCAGTGGCGCCTGAGCCCAGCAGCCATCGCGATCATCAAGGGCGAGGCGCAGCCGGAAGATGTCCTGCCGCCGACGGTGGCCACCCGCGTTGCCACGCCGCCGCTGGCCAGCGATCCGGAACTGGAAGCAGCAGTCGCCGCCGCCGAGGCCAGCTGGCAGCAGGACCAGCCCGATGCCGCCCCAAAGCGCGGTCGCGAGCACAGCAAGCAGGCGCTGGTGATCGAGATGTTGAAGCGCCCGGAGGGCGCCACCATCGCGCAGATCTGCGAGGCCACGGGCTGGCAGGCGCACACAGTGCGCGGCACTTTTGCCGGCGCGCTCAAGAAGAAGCTGGGCCTGCCCATCGTCTCCGAGAAGATCGAAGGCCCAGCTGGCACGCCGGGTGCAGGACAGCGCCTCTACCGCATCGCAGAGGAAGCCACTGCGTGAGCACGCAGCCCGACGAGCCGATCCCGGCAGACCTGTTGCCAGCCTTGCTGGTGACCTGCCGGGAGATGCAGATTGAGCTTGGCTTTCATCTCGAACAGCGCGTTACTACGGGTGTCGCAACGATCAATTGAGAAGGAGAGCACACCATGAACACCCCCCGCGAATTTCAAGCCCAGCACGCCGAACACCGCGCCCGCGAGGCTCTGGCTCAAGCACGATCCACCCTGGAACGGGCCTTGCGCGAACTGGATCGCTAGGTAATCCCCCCGAAATCCAGCGCTCCGAGAAGTAGAGCTATGCGGCCATGGCCAGCCGCTGTTTTGGGGTGATGCCGCCCAAGGCCATGTTCGGGCGCTCGTGGTTGTAGCGCCACATCCATTGCGTGGCAAACTCGCGGACCTCATCAAGATCGCACCAATGGTACTGCGACAGCCACTCATAGCGCACAGTCCTGTTGAAGCGCTCCACGTAGGCGTTCTGTTGGGGCTTGCCGGGCTGGATGTGCTCGATGTGGATACCGCGGGCACTGGCCCAGTTCAGCAGCGCGGCGCTGATGTACTCCGGCCCGTTGTCGCAGCGAATGACTTGCGGCTTGCCGCGCCAGGCCATGATCTGCTGCAGCGTGCGCATCACACGATGCGAGGGCAGTGAGAGGTCCACTTCGATGCCCAGAGCCTCGCGGTTGAAGTCGTCGATCACGTTGAGCAGCCGGATGCTGCGTCCGTCTTGCAGCTGGTCGTGCATGAAGTCCATCGACCAGACTTCGTTGATGGCCTGCGGCACACTCAGCGGCTCGGGCTTGTCGCGCACCAGCCGCTTGCGCGGCTTGATGCGCAGGTTGAGCTCCAGTTGCCGGTATATCCGGTACACCCGCTTGTGGTTCCAGGCAAAGCCTTTGACGTTGCGCAGGTACAGGAAACACAGCCCCAAGCCCCAGGTGCGGTTATTGTCGGTCAGCCGCAGCAGCCACTGGGCGATCTCCTCGTCTTCGGTGTCGCGCCGGGCCTCGTAGCGGTAGCAGGCCTGGCTGATCCGAAAGGCTTGACAAGCCGCCCGGATCGACAGCCCGCGCTGCTGCACGGCTCGTTGTGCCATCTCGCGCCGGCGAGATGGCTTCACCACTTTTTTGCAAGAGCCTCCGCCACGACCTCGGCCTTGAGCTTTTCCTCGACGTACATCTTGCGCAGCCGCCGGTTCTCCTCCTCCAACTCCTTCATGCGCGCCATGAGCGAGGCGTCCATGCCGCCGTACTTGGCCCGCCACTTGTAGAAGGTCGCCGAGCTGATGCCCAGTTCGCGACACAGATCGGGCACGCTCAGACCAGCCTCCGCCCGCTTGAGCGCGTCGATGATCTGGCTGTCAGTGAAACGCGATTTCTTCATGGTAGAGATTCTCCTTCGAGACTCTCTACTTCTCAGCGCACTGGTTTTGCGGGGGGATTACCGCTACACCAGCCGCTTCGAGGAGGCCAAGTCGCTGCGCGACAAGGCCGATGTGATGAACTGGACCTTGAACGAACTGGCCTGCAGCATCACGCCGAACCTGCGCCTGGACCTGATCGCCAGCGCCCAGGCGGAACTGGTGCGCGCCGACACGATGGAATAAGGAACCCCGAGCCAAGCGCAAAAAGATCGAACAGGCGCTTGGCTTCAGCAGCGGCGACCTTTACCCCGAGTTTGCGGACAGCTGACGCACGCGCAGCGCCTCAAACACCCTGCGCAGCAGGTAGCTTCGAATCAAAGAGACGACGGTAAAAATCAGGCCGATCAGCAAGTTCTCCTGCAGCGTGGCGTGCAGACCGAAGAGCGGAAACACCAGCCATTGGGTGGCCACCGCCACGCCATAGCCGACCAGCACATTGGTCACGGCCTCCACCAGCGACATCCAGCGCGACTGCTTCATCTTGCCTCCTCAGCTTCCCGGGCGTGGATTCCATGCCATGCCTTTTCCACGCCAGATCTCGCCACGCCGGGGCTTGGCATGCGGTACCGGACCTGGACCACACCCTGCCTTACGACCTTCAGTCGATCATCCCTGCCTCGAGGGGCTGATCGCTCGCCAGCTCATCGAACAGCAAGCCATCGTCGGCGCGCTGCGCCTTCTGTCCGGTCCAGTCTTGCCAGCGGCGAACAATAACGTCGCAATACTTCGGATCGAGTTCCATGACCAGACAAACGCGGCCCGTCCTCTCGCAGGCAATCAGCGTGCTACCCGAACCGCCGAAGCAGTCCAAAACAAGACTGCCCGGACGACTGGAATTACGAATCGCGCGCTCAGGCACCTCCACCGGCTTCTGGGTCGGGTGCAAGGCATTCTTCGCGGGCTTCTTGATCTCCCACACGTCGCCCTGGTCACGATCACCGCACCAGTGCCGATTAGCCCCCTCACGCCAACCGTAGAGGATGGGCTCATACTGGCGCTGGTAGTCGGCATGCCCGAGCGTGAAGGTGTGCTTGGCCCAGATGATGAAGGTCGACCACTTGCCGCCGGCGGCGCGGAAAGCCGCTTGCAGTGTGTCGAGTTCGCTGGAGGACATGGCGATGTAGATTGCACCGTCGCACCGCTGTAGCGCAGGCTTGAGTGCGGCAAGCAGGAAGGCCTGAAAGCCTTCGCCCAGGTTGTCGTTCAGAATAGGTCGGTGCTTGCCGCGCAGCTTGTCCTTGGGACTGTTGGCATAGTCCACGTTGTACGGCGGATCTTGAAAGATCATCGCCACCCGCTCGGTGCCCAGCAGCGTGTCGTAACTTGCCGGATCGGTCGCATCGCCACAAAGCAGCCGGTGCTGGCCCATGATCCAGACATCGCCGGGTTTGGAGACCGGTCTGACCGGCACCTCGGGGGCGGCATCCTCGTCGGTGTTGCCCTCGGTGGTGGTCTCCTCGCCGGCCATGATTTCCAGCAACTCGTCGGCATCGAAGCCGGTGAGCGCCAGGTCGAAGTCGTCTAGCTTGAGCTCTTCGAGTTCGAGACGCAGCAGGTCCTCGTCCCAGTCTGCCCAGGTGGCCGAGCGGTTGGCCAGGATGCGAAACGCCTTGATCTGCGCTGGCGTCAGGTCATCGGCCAGGATCACCGGCACCGTCTCCAGCCCCAGTCGCAAAGCAGCCTTGAGACGCAGATGGCCGTCGACCACCTCGCCCGTGCTCCTGGCGATGATCGGGATGCGAAACCCAAACTCGGTAATTGCCGCCGCCATCTGATCAACGACGTGATCGTTCTTCCTGGGGTTTCTGGCATACGGCAACAGCCGGCTGGTCGGCCAGTGCTCGAACTTGATCTCATTCATCTGCATCTGCCGTCTCCAATCGCTCTGTTTGGCGTGCTTGTTCGACCTCGGCAAAGGTCTGCCCGGTGGCGATGAGCGTCACCGGGATGTCGGGGTGGTTCTGTTGGAAGCGCTTGACCGCCACGTCGGTGTACTGCGGGGCCAGTTCGATGGCGCGGGCCTGGCGTCCAGTCTTCTGGGCGGCCAGGATCGTGGTGCCGGAGCCCCCGAAGGGCTCGAAGACGACATCACCCGGGTCCGAGTACGCCAGCAAGATGTGCTCGGGCAGCGCCACCGGAAACACCGCCGGATGGTCGATACCCTCACCGATGGGCCCGCGCTGACGCGTCACCGTGATCACCGAATCCGGAATGCGGTAATCCTGGATCGGTCGGTCGGCGTGCGTCCAGTCGTTGGGCCTGCCGTTTTTGTCCCGCAGGCCGCCGCCGCCATTGATCGCGGACAGGTGCGAATAGGTGCCCGCCATCTTACACGGCACGATCTTGTTGGGCTTTCTGGCCTCGCGGTTGAAGTGGAAGATGAATTCATGCCGTGGGGCAAGTCTTCCCGCCCAGTCGCCCGGCACGGTCACCCCTTGATCCCAGACGTACCAGCCGAAGCGCCGCCAACCCTGCGCGCGCATCCAGGCGATCCAGCCGTCCCAGTAGGGCTGCCATTCGTTGTCGCGATGGACGAGGCCGAGATTGACCAGCATCTGTCCGGCCCGATCCATGAACGACATCGCCGCGGCAAACACCCCTTGCATGAGCGCATCCCAGTCCGAAATGCCGCCGGTGGTGTAATTGCGCTGGTTGGCGTAGGGCGGACTGGTAAAGAGCAGCGCCGCACGCTCGCCCGCCATCAGCGCGGCGACCACGGCCGGGTCGGTCGAGTCGCCGCAGATCAAACGGTGCGCACCCAGTTGCCAGATGTCACCCGGCTGGCTGACCGGAGTCACCGGCGCATCCGGGATATCCTCATCCTCGGGTTCGCCATTAGGCGAATCCTCATCATCGGCACGCTCGGTCTCTTCAATATTGCCAAGCAGGTCGGCCAGTTCCTCATCGCTGAAGCCGGTCAGCGCCAGATCGAAGCCCGCTGCTGACAGGTCAGCCAACTCGACTGCGAGCAGTTCCTGATCCCATCCGGCCTGCAGCGCCAGTTGATTGTCGGCCAGGATATAGGCGCGGCGCTGGATGGGTGTGAGGTGATCGAGGACGACCACCGGCACGACGTCGAGCGCGAGTTTCTGCGCAGCCGCCAAGCGACCATGACCAGCGAGAATGCCGCCGTCTTCCGACACCAAGATTGGTGCGGTAAAGCCAAACTCGACGATGCTGGCGGCGATCTGGGCTACCTGCGCATCCGAGTGGGTGCGCGCATTTTTGGCGTAGGGCTTGAGCCGATCCAGTGGCCACAGCTCGATGCGGCTGGCCATAGCAGGGGTGACGGTCATCGTGAGAGTTCCTCCAGGGCTTCGCGGATCGCCTCCATCAGCAAGTCCTCCACCACGCGTTGGTCGGGCTGCGCGACCACGGCCGCCACGATCTGCGGGGCGACCTTGCGGGGAATCTGCTGGATGCGGTCACGCAGCAGACGCGCAAGGTTGAAGTACTTGACCTTCACCTCGTCGGCGTTGAGCAGCTTGCCCGTGCGTTCTTCAAATTCGAGTTTGGCCAGGCGCGCGGCGTAGGCCTCGCGGATGGCGCGGCTGGTCTGGTAGTCAGGTGCGGCAGCCCGGGTTTCCAACGGCGGGGTGGAAACCGGGGTGGAAACCGGCGGGGTTTCCACCTTGGCCGCAGGCTTCTTGGCACCGATGTTCAGGCTCTGTGACGGCAGCGTGTTGCGCGCCCACTGGGCATCGGCCTTGGCCGGGTCGATGGTGCCGTCGGGCTCGACGCTGATGCGCCCGGCCTTGATGGCCTTGGCCACAGCGGTGTGGCTCACGCCACGGTGTTGGGCATAGGCCCGGACGGACAATCCCATCGCATTCCTCCGGGCTGCTCGGATCAGTTAACCGTCATGGATGGATCACCTCGGCATGAATACGGGTGGAAACCTGGGTGGAAACTGGCAACCTGTTTGCGGCTCTGACGCTAGGCAAGCGTCGCGCTGCGCGCGGCCCCGCCCTCAAAAGGCCCAGGAAGGAACCATAAAGGCCGTAGAACGGACGATCACTTGATGGTAAGGGTTGGGGACGTTCGGCAACGCAAAATCGCTCAGAAGCCGTTTTGACGCGTTTTAGCGCGATCGACTTTCAGTCTTCCGACTCGACCCAACCCTTGAAATTGCCGCTCACGCCGTAGAACATATCGATGTGTCATATCCAGGCATCTGCGGAGGCTCCATGCACTTCCACATCTATCTCGACGACACGACCGGGCAGCAGTTGAACGCCATGGCCGAGCAGAGCGGCGAGAGCCGCAATGCGCTGATCCGCAAGGCCGTCAGCGAATGGCTCGCCCACCAGTCCCAGCCACAGTGGCCGGAGATCGTGGTGAATTTCCAAGGGATGGCTGATAGAAGAGAGCCGCGACCAACTGAAACCGCCCGTAGAGGATCCACCGGCATGAGGTAGTTGCCGGCAACAGCAAACCGTAGCGCGTCTATCCTGCCAACGGCTACTGCGGGTTGCTGCCAAAGACTGCGTCGAGCGACGGCGCGGTGATCGCTGCATCGAACCACGCCTCGATCTCCTCGAGCGAAGCGGCCGCAATCCGGGCTTCCAGCGCCGCCGGCAACGGCCCAAAGCGCTTGGCCAACAGACGCTTGAGCGCCAACGCCTCGCCTTCGACCTTGCCCTTTTGCAGCCCTTGCAGCATCCACTGCTGTGTCCAACTCTCGATGCGTTCGGCAAGCATGGTGTCGATCTCCAATAGGTCGGTGACGGTGGCAATCTCTTCGCTGCGGATTTTACGGCGCAACAAGCGCGCGATCCAGATGGTGAGACTGCGGCGCAACTCCTTTTGTTCCGGCTCGGAGAGCCACGCGATGAGGCTTTTGAGCACCGCGCGCAACTGCTCGGGCGTGCGCGATTGCTCCAGCCGAAACAGCGCCGCGGCCAGATTGCGCTGACTGGCAAGCGTCGTTTCGTCGTAGCGGTTCTCGTCGATCAAAAGATAGCGCAGCTGCGGCAGGTACGCTTCGAGCCCTTGCGGCGGCGCGGCAACGAGCTCGGCGAGCGACTCGGCCTCGCGCCACGGCGTGGTGCCGTTGTAGAGCACGATCGGCAGCACCGGCGGCAGCTGGCCCGTGGCGGTGAGTTCGCCACGCTTGACCAAATCCTGGTAGAGCAGCTCCACATAGACAAGGAGCCGCAGCGCCATGAAGCGATCCGAGCGCGACTGAAACTCCAGCAGCAGATAGAGGTAGAGCCAGGAGCGATTGCGCAGGCGCACAACGCCGTCACGACCGCCACGCACGCTCAAGGTGAATGGCAAAGCGGGGTTGTAGCAGCGCCGAGACCGTCTCGACCATGCCCAAGCGCGGCGCAACCTGCTGCCGACGGCGCAGCAACCACAGCGGTGCGATCTCACGCCCCTGGCGATGCAATACCATCCCTTTGCGCACGAAGACCCCGGGTTTGCCTCGCAGCGCTTTCGGCCACTGGCTCTTGGGGATGACGCGGGTCTGGGCGGTCTGTGCCATCGGCCCGACCGGAATCGCCAGCTTGCCGGTCTTGGTGCCCCCGGTTTCCTGCAGCGCCATGAAGCGGTCGCGCGACCAGACCTCGGCCATCAGCGTGCGCGGCTTGGCCTGCGTCACGCCTATGCCCTGGCTGACCCACGGGCGGCGCAGGTTGAAGCGCTCGGGCAGACCCTCGCGCACCGCATCGCGGGCATCGAATGCCGTGCGAGTGAGCGCCTGGGCGGCGGCATTGGGGACGTGCCGTTTCGCCAGATCAGACAGATGCTCGGTCGCCTTGGCCACATCGGCGGTGACGTCAAGTTTCAGCATCGGCGGACTTCCGGCGGCGAGGAGTGGCTGGCGCTTCGGCGTTTGCAACAGGCTCGGCAGCGATGCCAGCTTGTTGCGCCAGGATCTGATCGGCAGTGGCCGCATCGACCTCGACCGTCAGACCTGGAACGAACGAGCGCGTGCCGCCGTCGCCGGTGACGACCACCGGGCGGGTGATGAGAAGTTTCATGGGGGAGTCTCCAGCGCTGGGCAGAGAGGCGAACGCCAGGCCCAGAAACGACAGCGCCCACCGGAACGAATCGGGTGGGCGCAGTTATCAGCAGTACAGGATTACTATACCTTACATGTACAAAGATTCAACTAGGTTTTGGCGTCAGGCGCCGCATTTTTTTCAGCGAACTGCGCTTCGATGTCCATCGCGCCATGCAACACCCGGACGATGCGCACCAGACCGGGCTCCTCGAAGAAAAACACGACGTAGTTGCCGTAGGCGCATGGGCGCAGGCCTTTGCCGAGCTCCGGTCGTGGCCGGTAGGCTTTGGGCGCCTCCGTGATCTTTCGGCACTGTTCCCGCAGCTCCCGAACAAAACTCATCGCCCGCCGTGGGTTGTCGCGAGCGATGTACAGGCCAATGTCGTTCAGATCTTTCTTGGACTGCGGGGTATAGACCAAGCGCGTCATTCGGCTTTTTCAGCCATCGCTTGCAGCTTGGCTTCCAACTCGTCAAAGACTTCCTCCTCCGACAGGTCCGGCCCGCTGGCCAGGCCCACCGCAATCGCTTCGCGCAGTGCTTGCAGCTTGGCAGCTTGCTCGGCTTCGCGCTCCTCGAGCAGGCGCAGTCCGGCGCGGACGACCTCGCTGACGTTGTTGAAGCGGCCCGAGTCGACCTGCTGGCGGATGAAGGTTTCGAAGTGGGGGCTGAGCGCAACACTGGTCGGCATCGCAATTTCTCCTGACGACTAATAACAGTTATTAAACTCAGCCCCCAGTCCTTTGTCAAGGCGTGGCTTCGGCCGATGCTGTTCGTCGGTGACGGCCGCTTCCACTGCGGTCATAACCGTAGTACCGAGCCAACACGCCCAGCCCAGCGATCAGGATACCCTTGGCCTCGTGCAGGGAGATTGCCTTGCCGGCCCAGCCTTGGCGAAGTGCCCACTCACGGACCGATTGCCCCAATCCGGCCACGTACCAGAGCGCCGATCCGGCTGGACTGCCACTGCCGCCCACCGCATCCAGTGCATTCCGCACGGCACGCGCAGCACCAGCGTTCTTCTCGACCATCATCTGGCCGGGTGCTGTACCACCCGGCAGACCATCGAGCTTGGGACTGGCGATACCACTGCCGAACGCCCGCGCAAAGTCCTGCGAGAACTGCTGCCCCGCGTCGTGCATCGCGCCGGTGATGCTGCCGTTTCGGAGCATCAGCGCCAGCGTGTCCACGGTGCGGTAGTGGTCGACGGGCTTGCGGTCATCGTCCTCCTCGCGCACGTAGCGGATCACGCTGCCATCCGGGCGGATGTGCTCCTCGCCGATGCGCGGCTTCTTCTCGGCACGGGCCTTGGCGCGTTGGGTTTTCTTGGTCATGGCCGTGCCTCCCCGAGTTGCCCGAGGGTCGCCAGCGCACCATCGCGGCTGCGCTGAAGCGTCACCGACTTGCCCGTAGTCGCCACCACCGTCCAGGTCTCGCCATCGCCCCGGTCGATCACTTCGCCCTCGGCCCAAGGTGTGCTTTTGCGGGTAGCCACAGTGCGCGCGCCGTAGAGTTTGGTGGCGATGCCAGACAGAAATGCGCGGTCCCAGTCGTCGTAGATGTCCTCCAGCGGCACGACCACAATGCCTTGTTTGTGCCAGGCCGCCGCACGCATCGCGCGCAGTTCGTCGCTGCTGGCGGGTGACGCCGGGGCCAGGCGCCCGAGAGCGCAGGGGATGGAAGCGGTGCTGGTTCTCATGCCACACCCCCTTGGGCCATTGCCCAGTCCAGCAGCGCCAGCGCATCAGCGTGGTTGTCGTCGACCGGATCGAAGCCACGCGCCTTGGCCGCCGCGATCATCTCGGCCTTGCCAGTGTCAGCACCGATGGTAAATGTCCGCAAAACACCGGTTTGAGATGTCCTCCCGACAAAGCTGGTGCATCCTTGTGTTGTGTCAAGAAGCAAGGAAAGCGCCATGCTCAACCGAGAGGACTGGCTCATGATACGCGAAATGCGAGAAAAGGGGTGTTATCTCCGTGAGATTGCCGAAGAAGTGGGATGCTCGGAGCGAACCGTGCGTCGGGCGCTGCTGCGCGGTGGGCCGCCGCCGCGACGGCGAAGCGGGATTCGGTCCAGCAAACTCGACCCTTACAAGGCGCAAGTGGATCGGCTGCTTGCCGAAGGGGTCTGGAACGCCACGGTGATCTTTGCCGAGATCCAGGCGATGGGCTACCGCGGCGGGATCAGTATTCTGCGTGACTACATTCGACCCAAGCGAGCGCTGAGAAAGCCCAAGGGCACGGTGCGCTTTGAGACCGCGCCGGGGCGGCAATTGCAAAGCGACTGGGGGCAGATCGAGACCGAGGTGGGTGGGCGATTGCTGCGAGTTCATTTCGCGGTCAATACCTTGGGCTATTCGCGGCGCTTTCATGTCTGGGCGGCCCCGTGTGAGGATGCCGAACACACCTACGAGGGGCTGAGGTGCTGATCGTCGATGAGATCGGCTACCTGCCGCTTGAACGACAGGAAGCGAGCCTTTTCTTTCGATTGGTGGCCCGACGCTACGAAAAAGGCTCGATCATTCTCACCTCGAACAAAGGGTTTGCCGACTGGGGCGAGATCTTTGCCGACCAAGTGGTGGCCACGGCCATTCTCGACCGGCTGCTGCATCATGCCACCACCCTCAACATCAAGGGCGAGAGCTTCCGGCTCAAGGAAAAGCGCAAAGCCGGGCTCCTGACCAAAGCGGCCAACCTACCCCAACCAGAAGGAGACAGGTAGCCCACCACCTACGGCCTGGGCAGCCAAGCAGCATTCCGTTGAAAACCGGACATCTCGAATCGGTGAAAAGCGGTCAATTGTGGTCGGTGTTGACACCGTCTGCAGATCGTAATGCGCCTGGGCAAACGCGCGGGCGTTGCGGCCCAGGCGCTGCCGCGCGGCTGGATCATCGAGCAGCGCGCAGACCTCGCTTGCAAGCCCTGCCACATCGAAGCAATCGACCAGACGCCCGGTCTCGTCGTGTTGGATCGCTTCGCGCAGTGGCGCGGTGTCGCTGGCGACGATCGCGCAGCCCGCGCTCATCGCTTCCAAAAGGCTCCAGGAGAGCACGAAGGGGTAGGTGAGATAGACGTGAACGGTCGAGAGCTGCAAAAGCGGGATGAAGTGCTGGTAGGGAATGTTACCAAGGAAATGGACGCGCGCCCAGTCGGTGTCCGCGATCCGTGGGCGCACTTCAGCGGTGAAAATCTCGCGCCAAGCCGATGTGGAGCAGCCAGTACTCACCACGTCCGTGGCGTAAAGCCCGGCTGGTTGCGCACCACCACGTCGTCGTCCGCTTGCACGAGCACGTAGAGCCCCTCTTTTTCGGCGTAGCGCACGACTTCGTCGGGCGCGCCCATCGCCGCTACCGCGCCGTGTAAGAGCTTATCGGCGTATTCGGGAAACGCCGCTTTGAAGCGGGAGAGGCGCTCCAAGTGCTCATCGACATCGTCGGTGGTCAAGCGGCTTTTACACTCCACGGCAATCGCATGGTCGCCGTTGATTACCAATAAGTCGATCTCCATCACGGTTTGCCCCGCGTCGTCGCGCGCCCGGACGTTGGGCATCACCCGATGGACGGGGATCCCTTGCTCCTGAAAGAGGCGCACCACCGCGGGCTCGACCATATCCTGCACGAACTGCCCCAGGCGGTTCCCCAGCCGCCCCAACTGCCGCTCCAGCGCTCGGATGCGGCGGTCGGTCTCCTTGCCTTGCTCGGCAAGGCCCAGGATCATCGCTTTGAGCTCGTCCCAAGAGATTTCAGAGGCAGTGGTGGCCATGGACGGTTCTCCGGTGCTGAAAACTTCGGACCATTCTACCACCTCCGCAAGCACGCGGATGGCTGATGACAAACGTTCGCAGCGCCGCTTCGGCTGGTGCGAGAACCGCGCGCTTAGCTGGCAACTTGCATCTTGACCTGAGCCTTTTCAAACTCGGTTGATCATCTCGATCAGCATGTCATCGACGCGGGTCTCTTCCTTCTGTGACTCCGCTTTGCAAAGCGGTCAATTGTATCGTTTTTGCTGGCTTCCATCACGCTCGAGGTATTC
>NZ_BAAHXE010000030.1:0-26697 GCF_054657095.1 Hydrogenophilus islandicus
TGACACAGTCAAATTAGGAGTCAGCTGAGATGAGTCATCCCATTGTCGAGTTTTCCTCCGAGAGCGACAACCCCTGCATCCGCTGCGGCGTCTGCTGCACCCACTTTCGGATCTCCTTCTACTGGGCAGAAGCCGACGATGCGCCCAACGGTTGGGTTCCCGCAGCGCTCACCGAGCCGCTCAATCCGTGGTTGCGCTGCATGAAGGGGTCAAACGGCAAGGTGCGGCGTTGTATTGCCCTCGAGGGAAAGGTCGGTGAAGCGGTGCGGTGTGCCATTTACCCGAACCGCCCCTCACCGTGCCGGGAGTTTCCCGTCTATCTCGAAGATGGAACCCCCAACACCAAATGCAACGAGCTGCGGGCGCAGGTGGGGTTGCCGCCGCTCCCGATTCGTCCCGTCAATTGCGCGAACGACCCCGCAGAGGGGCCGGGCGCACCCCCCAGCGTACCGCCCACTGCCGCCTGAGCTGGAAAAGGGTCGCGGCGAGGAGCCACGCTGCAGCGACCCCCACCGCGTCGGCAATCCAGTCGGCAAGCTCCATTTGTCGGGTTGGGGTAAACGCTTGGGCCACTTCGATCATCCCGCCGTAGAGAAAAAGCCCAAGCGAGAGCAGCACGCGCGTCGTGGGGTAGCTCCAATCCCCCAGGAGCCAGAGGAGGAGAAAGACGAGGGCGTGCTGCGCTTTGTCCGAGAGCGAAAAGGCCACTTCCGGCAACTCGGGAAGCGGCAGCAACGCCAGAACAAAGACGACCCCCACCGCCCCCCAGAAGAGGGCGCGACGCCAGAGAAGCAGCAAAGCATCACCTCCTTACACTTTCACGAGAATCTGCCGTAACACATAGGGAAGAATTCCGCCGTGGCGATAGTACTCCGCCTCGATCGCCGTGTCGATCCGTGACTGCACGGTGACCCGCTTGACCTCGCCGTTGGGGCGCTCGATCACCAGGGTGAGCTTCTGTTGCGGTGCGATCGCGTCGAGCCCTTCGAGGGAGAACCGCTCATTCCCGGTGATCCCGAGCTTTTCCCACGAATCGTCGCCGAGGAACTGCAGCGGCAACACCCCCATGCCGACGAGGTTCGCGCGGTGGATCCGTTCGAAGCTGCGCGCGACCACCGCCCGCACGCCAAGAAGCGCTGTCCCTTTTGCTGCCCAGTCGCGGGAGGAGCCGGTGCCGTACTCTTCGCCGGCAAAGACGAGCGTGGGGATCCCCTCCCGCTGGTAATGGGTGGCTGCATCATAGACCGGGACGATTTCGCCGTTGAGCAGGGTATATCCCCCTTCGATGCGGCTGCCGTCGGGGCGCGGGGGGAGCATCAAGTTCTTGAGACGGACGTTGGCGAAGGTGCCGCGGATCATCACCTCGTGGTGGCCACGACGGGCGCCATAGCTGTTGAACTCCGCCTTCGTCACCCCGTGACGGAGGAGCCACTGCCCCGCGGGTGACGACTCGGGGATCGACCCCGCCGGCGAGATGTGGTCGGTGGTCACCGAGTCGCCCAAGAGGAGGAGCGCACGGGCATTGGTGATCGGTGGGATCGGCTTCGGCGTGAGGGTGAAATCGGCAAAGAAGGGGGGCTCGGCGATGTAGGTCGAGGGGGGCCAATCGTAGAGGCTCCCTTGGGGTGCCGCGATCGCGTTCCACAGATCGAGGTGGGCGGTGAAGTCCTGATAGAGCCGAGCAAAGAGCTCCGGGTCGAGGGCGTAGGGGAGCGCCGCATGGATCTCGTCGCTCGTCGGCCAGAGGTCGCGCAGGAAGACGGGGTTGCCTGCGCGGTCGGTAGCGAGCGGCTCGGTGGTGAGGTCGATGTCGACCCGTCCGGCGAGCGCGAACGCGACGACAAGCGGCGGCGAGGCGAGGAAATTGGCGCGGATGTTCGGGTGGATGCGCGCTTCGAAGTTGCGGTTTCCCGAAAGGATCGCCGCGACCACCAGATTTTCTTGGCGGATCGCGTCGTTGAGTTCCGGCGCGAGATCCCCGGCGTTGCCGATGCACGTCGTGCAGCCGTAGCCGACGACGGCAAAGCCGAGCTGCTCGAGCGGCGCAAGGAGCCCCGTCCGCTCCAGATATTCGGTGACGACGCGCGACCCGGGGGCGAGCGACGTCTTCACCTTCGGCGACACGGTCAGACCCCGCGCAACCGCCTTCTTCGCCACCAGCCCCGCGGCGATCAGCAGTGCCGGGTTGCTGGTGTTGGTGCAGGAGGTGATCGCGGCAATGAGGAGGTCGCCGTGGCCGACGGTGGTGGTGACCGTCTCAGGGCTCAGCGCGTCGCCCTCGAGTCGGCCGGCGTGCGCGAGCGGAAGGGTGACTGGGACGCGCTTCCTGCGTTCGTCGGCCGTGAGACCGTACCCATTGCGCTCGGGCGGCGCAGTGAGCAGCGTCTCAAACTGCTGCTTCAGTGCGGCCAAGGGAATGCGATCCTGCGGCCGTTTCGGACCGGCGAGCGACGGTTCGACCGTGCCGAGGTCGAGCGCAAGCGTCCGGCTGTAGCGGATCGCCCCGCGTCGCGGCATCCCAAAGAGCCCCTGCGCCTGAAAGTAGGCGGCGAACGCTTCGACCTCGTCGCGGCTGCGGCCGGTTCGTTCCAGGTAGGCGACGGTCTGCTCGTCGACGGGGAAGTAGCCCATCGTCGCGCCATACTCCGGCGCCATGTTGGCGATCGTCGCGCGGTCGGGGACGGTCAAGGTCGCCGCCCCTTCGCCGAAAAATTCGACAAATTGGCCCACCACCTTTTCGCGGCGCAACATCTCAGTGAGCGTCAGCACCAGGTCGGTTGCAGTCACTCCTTCAGGGAGGCGCCCGGTGAGCTCGACCCCAACCACGTCGGGGGTCAGGAGATAGACCGGCTGACCGAGCATCGCCGCTTCGGCTTCGATCCCGCCCACTCCCCAGCCCACCACACCGACGCCGTTGATCATCGTCGTGTGGCTGTCGGTGCCCACCAGCGTATCGGGGAAAAGAGTCGCGCTGCCATCGGGTTCGGTGGCGACGCGCACCCCGCGAAAGAGGTGCTCGAGGTTGACCTGGTGGACGATCCCGACCCCCGGCGGGACGACGCCGAAAGTTTCAAACGCCTGCATCCCCCACTTGATGAACTGGTAGCGCTCGCGGTTGCGCTGGAACTCCAGCTCCATGTTTTTGCGCAGCGCCGCGGGGCTACCGAAGGTGTCGACCTGGACCGAATGGTCGACGACGAGGTTCACCGGGACGATCGGCTCAATCGCTTGCGGCGTTTTCCCGAGACGATGGGCGGTGCTCCGCATCGCGGCAAGGTCGCAGAGGAGCGGCACCCCGGTGAAGTCTTGCAGCACCACCCGGGCGACGACAAATGGGATTTCGCTGGTGCGCGCGCCGTTCGGCTGCCAGTTGGCAAGCTCCACCACCTGATCGGCGGTCACCCGTACGCCGTCGCAATGGCGAACGAGCGACTCGAGAATGATCCGGATCGATACCGGTAGCGTGCTGATCGCTCCAACGCCCGCTTGTTCGAGCGCGGGAAGGGAGTAGTAGCGGTAGGTTCGCCCCGAAGGGAGGGTGAGTTCCCTTCGGGCAATGGCGCTCGGCTCCATGGTGGGTTCTCCTTTTTTGTGTCGATGATATGACCACTATAGCGCATCACAGGGCAGATCGCGAGGGGTGCGGCGAGGGGTATTGCATCGCGCCCGAATTGTTCGTATAATTTCGCTTCCACAGGCGCGTAGCTCAGTTGGTTAGAGCACCACCTTGACATGGTGGGGGTCGTTGGTTCGAGTCCAATCGCGCCTACCAGGATTCGACAAAATGCGGCCCGTTGGCCGCATTTTTGTTTGGGGAGTATCATGGTTGCAATCACTCTGCCCGATGGTTCGGTCAAGCACTTTGACGGTGCGGTGACGCCCCTTGAGGTTGCCGAAGCGATCGGCCCGGGGCTTGCCAAAGCGGCGGTTGCGGCAAAAGTGGACGGCCGTCTCGTAGATCTCACTGCGCCGATTGACCACGACGCCACCGTTGCGATCATCACCGACCGCGACCCAGAAGGGCTTGAGGTGATTCGCCACTCGACTGCGCACCTCCTTGCGCACGCGGTCAAGTCGCTCTACCCCGAAGCGCAGGTGACGATTGGGCCGGTGATCGAAAACGGCTTCTACTACGATTTTGCCTTCCCTCGCCCCTTTACGCCCGAAGATCTCGAGAAAATCGAAACGAAGATGAAGGAGCTTGCCGCGGCGGCGATTCCGGTCGTGCGTGAGGAGTGGGATCGCGACGAAGCGGTCCGCTTCTTTCGCGATCAGGGTGAGTTCTATAAGGCCGAAATCATCGCGTCGATTCCCGAAGAGGAGACGATTTCGCTCTACCGTCAGGGCGACTTCGTCGACCTCTGCCGCGGCCCCCATGTGCCGAACACGGGGAAACTGAAGGCATTTAAACTCACCAAAGTGGCCGGGGCCTACTGGCGGGGGGATGCGCGCAACGAGCAGTTGCAGCGGATCTACGGGACCGCATGGGCTGACAAGAAGGCGCTCGACGCCTACCTCAAGCAGCTCGAGGAGGCAGAGAAACGCGACCACCGCCGCCTGGGGGTGCAGCTCGACCTCTTCCATTTCGAGGAGGTGGCGCCGGGTTCGGTCTTCTGGCACCCCAAAGGGTGGCGCGTCTTTCAAAAGCTCATCAGCTACATGCGCGAACGGCAAGCGGCCGCCGGTTACATCGAGATCAACACCCCTGACGTGATGGACCGCTCACTCTGGGAGCGCTCGGGCCACTGGCAGAACTACCACGACCACATGTTTGTCACCCAGACCGAGGATGAGCGGGTCTTCGCGTTGAAGCCGATGAACTGCCCTGGCGCGTGCACCTGGTACAAGCATGGACTCCACAGCTACCGCGATCTGCCGTTGCGGGTCGCTGAATTTGGCAAAGTGCACCGTTATGAACCCTCTGGGGCGCTTCATGGGCTGCTGCGGGTACGCCATTTCACGCAGGATGACGCCCACATCTTCTGCACCCCCGAGCAGATGACCGACGAGTGCGCCGAAGTGGTGCGGCTCATTCTCGACATCTACCGTGAGTTCGGCTTCGATCAGGTGCGGATTAAGCTCTCCACGCGGCCGGAGAATCGGATCGGTAGCGACGAGGTGTGGGACCGGCTCGAGGCGGCGCTCGCTGCGGCGGTGACGGGTCTGGGCCTCGAGTATGAGCTCTTCCCCGGCGAAGGGGCCTTTTACGGGCCGAAGCTCGAATTCGTTTTGCGCGATGCGATCGGGCGCGATTGGCAGTGCGGGACGCTCCAGGTCGATATGAACCTCCCCGAGCGGTTCGATATCCACTACGTTGCGGAAGACAACACGCGGCAGCGACCAGTGATGCTCCATCGTGCGCTCTTCGGCTCGCTCGAGCGGTTCCTCGGGATTCTCATCGAACATTACGCCGGTGCGTTGCCCCTGTGGCTTGCGCCCGTTCAGGCGGTGGTGTTGCCGATCAGCGAACGCCACGCCGACTACGCCACGCAGGTCAAGTGCCAACTGCAGGCAGAGGGGCTTGCGGTCGACGCCGATTTGCGCAATGAAAAAATTACCTATAAAATTCGCGAGCACAGTCTGCAGAAGGTGCCCTACCTCTTGGTGGTGGGGGATCAGGAAGCGGCAACTGGCCAGGTCTCGGTGCGCGCCAGAGGAGGAGTTGATCTCGGTGCGATGCCGCTTGCGGCGTTCCTTGCGCGCGCCAAAGAGCGGGTTGCAGCGAAAAGCGCCGAGTGTTGAATTTTTTGTTGGGAGAAGTGAGCCATCGCACAGGAAAAAGAGGTGCGCGTCAATGACGAGATCGACGCGCCACAAGTACGGTTGATCGGCCCAGACGGGCAGCAGATCGGGATTGTTTCGTTGCGGGAAGCCTTTGCCGCTGCCGACGAAGCGGGGTTGGATCTGGTGGAGATTGCGCCGACGGCGAACCCCCCGGTCTGCAGAATCATGGACTACGGCAAGTTCAAGTATCAGGAACAGAAGAAGGCGCAAGAGGCGCGGGCGAAACAGAAGCAGATCCAGGTCAAAGAGATCAAGATCCGCCCCGGCACCGACGAGAACGACTACCAGATCAAATTGCGCAATCTGCGCCGCTTTCTGATGGATGGCGATAAGGCCAAAGTGACGCTCCGCTTTCGCGGCCGTGAAATGGCGCACCAGGAGTTGGGTTTGCGCCAGCTCGAGCGGATTCAGCAAGATTTGGCCGATATCGGTGTGGTCGAGCAGATGCCCAAGCTCGAAGGGCGGCAGATGGTGATGGTGATCGCGCCGGCAAAAAAGAAGGTAAAATAACGTGTTCTACCCGGTTGCACGGGTAGAGGTGTGCAACAAGTGGTCGCGGGGCTCGCAAGCACCTGAGGGTGCGCCTTGCGCCATAAACTATAGGAGCTATCGGCAATGCCTAAGATGAAGACCAAAAAGGGTGCAGCGAAGCGCTTCAAAGTGCGCGGTAGCGGCAGCATCAAGCGCTCCCAAGCGTTCAAGCGCCACATTCTGACCAAGAAGAGCCCGGATCGTAAACGTCGTCTGCGTGGGATGGTCGAAGTCCATCCAAGCGACATGGTCCTGGTCAAACAGATGTTGCCGTACGCATAAGGGAGAAGCAAGATGCCTCGGGTTAAACGTGGGGTCACGGCGCGGGCGCGCCACAAAAAGGTTCTGAAGCTCGCGAAAGGCTATCGCGGCCGCCGGAAGAATGTCTACCGCGTAGCCAAAGAGGCGGTGATGAAGGCGTTGCAGTACGCCTATCGTGACCGCCGGCAGCGCAAACGGCAGTTCCGTGCGCTCTGGATCACCCGGATCAACGCCGCTGCGCGGGAGTATGGCTTGACCTACAGCGAATTCATCAACGGCCTCAAAAAGGCGCAGGTCGATGTTGACCGCAAGGTCCTGGCTGACCTCGCGGTCTTCGACAAGCCCGCCTTCGGGGCGTTGGTTGAAAAAGCGCGCGCTTGCCTGACAGCGTAAGGGGCTTCGTGCGCTGCCGCGTGGTGCCTTTGAGGCGCTTTTCAGGCAGCGCAAAAAAGAAAAGGGAGGCGCGCCTCCCTTTTTTTGTTGGAGAGGGTGATGACGAGCGATTGGGTGCGGGAGGCGGAATCGGCCTTTGCCGCGGCGAAAACGATGGCGGCGTTGGAAGACGCCAAAGCGCGTTTTCTCGGCAAAAACGGGGTGATTACCCAGGCGTTGAAGAGTTTGGCGCAATGTTCCCCTGAGGAGCGCAAACGCAAAGGGGCAGAGATCAATGCGGTGAAGAGCGAGATTGAGGCGCTGCTCACCGCGGCGCGGCAGCGCATCGAGGAGGAGGCGCTCGCGCGGGAACTCGCGGCACAGGCGATCGACGTAACCCTTCCGGGACGGCGGCGCACCGTCGGTGCACCGCACCCGGTTTGGCGTACCCTCGAGCGGGTGGAGGCGCTTTTTGCTTCGCTCGGGTTTGCGGTTGCTGACGGGCCCGAGATCGAAGACGACTGGCACAACTTCACCGCGCTCAACACCCCCGCTGACCACCCCGCCCGCTCGATGCACGATACCTTCTACCTGGAGGGTCGAAGCGACGTGGTGCTGCGCACCCATACGAGCCCCGTGCAGATCCGCGCGATGCGGGCGCATGTTGCGGCGCACGGCGCGGATGCGGAGCTGCGGATCATCGCGCCAGGGCGGGTCTATCGCGTCGACTCCGACGCCACCCATTCGCCGATGTTCCATCAGTTGGAGGGGCTCTGGGTCGGGAAGGGAATCGCATTTACCCACCTCAAGGGGGTGGTGCAGTCCTTCCTTCACGCCTTTTTCGAAACCGACGCGCTCACGGTGCGCTTTCGTCCCTCCTATTTTCCGTTTACCGAACCGTCGGCCGAAATCGACGTGCAGTTCAGGAGCGGGGCGCTTGCCGGCAAGTGGCTCGAGATCGCAGGGTGCGGCATGGTCCACCCGACCGTGCTCAGAAACGGCGGCTTTGACCCCGACGCGGTGCGCGGCTTTGCCTTTGGGTTCGGGCTCGACCGCCTGGCGATGCTGCGCTACGGCGTCAATGACCTCCGCCTCTTTTTCGAGAACGATGTGCGCTTCCTGGCGCAGTTTGCCTGAAGGGTGAGCGATGAAGATTCTCTTGAGTTGGCTCGAATCGTGGGTGGGTGACGCGGGGCCCTTGCAGCTCGATGCGCTCACCGAGCGGTTGACGATGGCGGGGCTTGAGGTCGAAGGGGTCACCCCGCTCGCTCCCCCTTTTCACAGCGTCGTCGTCGGTGGGATTCTTACCTGCGAACCCCATCCCAACGCCGATAAGCTGCGCGTCTGTACGGTTGATGTAGGGGAGGCGACGCTCACCATCGTCTGCGGCGCCCCGAACGCGCGCGCCGGCTTGAAAGCTCCCTGCGCCCTCGTCGGGGCCCAGTTGCCGGGCGGGGTCACCATTCGCCAGGCGAAACTGCGCGGGGTCGAGTCGTTCGGAATGCTCTGTTCGGCGCGGGAATTGGGGATCTCCGACGACCACGAAGGGCTGATGGAGTTGCCGAGCGACGCCCCGGTGGGGGAGGATCTCCGCCGCGCGTTGGGGTTGGACGACGCGGTGATCGAGCTCAAGATGACCCCGAACCGCGCCGACTGTTTGAGCGTGTTGGGGATCGCTCGCGAAGTGGCGGCGCTCACCGGTGCGGCGCTCACGCCGCCGTGGGAAGCCACGAGGGCACCGCAAGGGGAGGCGACTGGGCCGCGTGGGGTCTTCTCTTCGCTTTCGCCTGACGGTCCGACGGTCCCCTCTGCCGGTTTTGCTGCGGGGCGGGCCGTGCGCCTTTTGGCTTCTGAGGCGTGCCCCCGCTATCTCGGCCGGCTGATTCGCGGCATCGACCCGACCACACCCACCCCCGAATGGATGAAACGGCGGCTCGTCGCTGCGGGTCAGCGGCCGATCCGTTTTCTGGTGGATGTCACCAACTACGTGATGCTCGAACTCGGGCAGCCGCTCCATGCCTTCGACGCGACGAAGCTCGTCGGTGACATCTCTGTCCGTTGGGCGTCCGCAGGGGAGCAATTGACGGTGCTTTCCGGTGAGACGGTGGCGCTCGATCACGACTGCCTCGTGATCGCCGACGAGACGGGGCCGGTGGCCCTTGCCGGGGTGATGGGCGGTTTGGCCTCGGGGGTTGGCGAGGAGACGAGTGCCATTTTCCTCGAGAGTGCCCATTTTGCCCCGCAAGCGGTCGCGGGGCGCGCTCGGCGCCTCGCGCTGACGTCGGAAGCCGCTCACCGCTTTGAGCGCGGCGTCGACCCTGAAGGGTGTCGGCGGGCGATTGAGCGCGCAACCCAGCTCATTCTCGAAATTGCCGGGGGCGAAGCGAGCGACGTGGTGGTCGCCGAATCTCCCGCGCATCTCCCGCAGCGCCAACCGATCACCGTTGCGGCGTCGCGTCTCGCCGCCCACCTCGGCATTCCCGTTCGCGCCCAAGAGGTGGCGGGGTGGCTCAACCGAGAGGGGGTGGCGACCGTGGTGGCCGGAGAGACGGTTACCGCCGTCCCCCCCAGTTGGCGTTTCGACCTAACGATTCCTGAGGATCTCGCTGAGGAGGTGGCGCGCCTCATCGGCTACGACCGGATCCCCGCCGCGCTTCCTGAAATTCCCGCAGCGGTCGCGCCAATCCCCGAAGGGCAGCGCAGCCGCCACATCGTGCGGCGCTTCCTGTGCGAACGCGGCTACAGTGAAGCGATCACCTACGCCTTCGTCGAAGCGTGGTGGGAGGAGAAGCTTCTGGCGAATCCCCAGCCGATTCGTCTCGCCAATCCGATCGCTGCGCCCCTTGCGGTGATGCGCTCCTCTCTCATTCCGGGGCTCGTCGATGCGGTTGCCGCGAACCGCAAGCGACAAGCCGAAAGCGTTCGCCTCTTTGAGATCGGCCGCTGTTTCCGGTCGGCCGAGCCGATTACCGCAGTGACCAAGGAGGCTTTGGCCGCGGCACTCGACGCGCAGCAACCGCTCAAGCTTGCTGCGGTTGCCTGGGGGACGAGTGATGCGGGGTGGAGCGCGGAGGGGCACCGCACCGTCGACTTCTTCGACGTCAAAGGGGACCTCGAAGCGCTCTTTGCCCCCGAGTCGCTCACCTTTCTCCCCACCGATCACCCGGCGCTCCATCCCGGGCGCGCGGCTGCAGTTTGGCACGAGGCGGGGGGCGCGCGCAGGCAGATCGGGGTGATTGGCGAACTCCATCCCCAGTGGGCGCGGGCGTGGGAGTTGAAGCCCGCACCCGTCCTCTTCGAGATCGACCTCAACGCGGCGCTCGCGCGTCCCCAACCCCACTATCGCCCCCTTTCGCGCCAGCCTGCGGTGACGCGCGACCTTGCGTTCCTCGTCCCGGCCGAACTCCCCGTGGCCGATCTCATCGCTGCGGTGAAGGCGAAAGCGCCGGCGTGGCTGCAAGAGGTGTGGGTCTTCGACGTCTATCAAGGGAAGGGGCTCCCCGAGGGGACGAAGAGCGTCGCGCTGCGGCTTCGCTGGCAACACGAGGAGCGCACCCTCACCGATGAGGAGATCAACCAGGCGCTTGCGCTCATCGTGGAGCGCGTTGGTGCGCAATGCGGGGCGACATTGCGTCAGTAAGCAGGTCAGGGTAAAACCTGCACTCCAGAGATTCGAGGATCCTATGGCAGCTGAAGTGACCAAGGCGGAACTGACTGAGACGCTGATTACCGAGGTGGGTCTCCCCCGGGTAGAGGCGCGGCAGTTGGTCGACCGCTTTTTTGAGACGATCGCAGAGCGGTTGGTCGCCGGTGAGGCGGTGAAACTCTCGGGATTTGGGGTGTTTACCTTGCGCGACAAACCGCAGCGCCCCGGGCGCAACCCCCGTACCGGCGAGGTGGTACCGATTGCCCCGCGGCGTGTGGTAACCTTTCACGCCAGCCACAAACTGAAAGAGGCGGTAGCCCATCATGATGCCGAACGAAACCGTGAAGCGGAGTGCGCCACCCTCTGACCTTCCCCCCTTGCCAGCGAAAACTTTTTTCACCGTCGCGGAGGTGCTCACGCTCCTCGATGTGCCGGAGCACTTGCTGCGCCAATGGGAGCGGGAATTTGCCGTCGGCAACCGCCGGGGCCGCCCCCGCCGCACCTACCGCCGCGAGGAGCTGCTCCTTTTGCGCCGCATCCGCCGGCTGATTCTCGACGAGGGGCGCCCCTTTGCCGAAGTGCGGGCCGAGCTGCTCCTCACAGTAACCCTTGAGGAGGCGTTCGAGGAGCGACTGCGGACTTTTCTGACCGAACTCGCTACCGTTGAAGCGGAGCTCGCCGCGTTGCGTGAGCGCATCGGCAAGGTGGTTGGGGAGACGCCGGCGCCGTTGGCCTGATATCGCTGCGCGTGGCCACGTGGCGTTGTCTCCAGCTTTGAGTGTTGAGTCTTGCGCGCTTCTTTGTTATAATCTCACTCAGTCGGGGCGTAGCGCAGCCTGGTAGCGCACCTGCATGGGGTGCAGGGGGTCGCGAGTTCAAATCCCGCCGCCCCGACCATCTTTTCGCAAAATCAAAACCCACCGGGTGGGCTTTTTTTGGCGTTGGAGTATTAGAAAATGATAATACTCAGAAGAGTGGCCAGTCTCAGTTGGGCGCTTCTCGTTGCGGCGCTACCAGCGATGCCGTTGCAGGCCGCTGACGAAAAAGTGGATGACGTTCCCGTTGGGGTTGTCGAGCGTCAGGCGGTGCGGGAGCGGGTGGCTGCCGAGGGGGTGATCGAAGCGGTGATGCAGGCGCGCGTCGCTCCCGAGGTGGCCGGACGCGTCGTCGAAGTGCGCGTTGACGCCGGGTCAAAGGTCAAAGCGGGCGAAATTCTCTTTGTCCTCGACGACAGCGCCGTCCGCCAGGAGGTCGCCGCCGCGCGGGCGCGCCTGGCGCAGGCTGAAGCGAACCTCACGCAGGCACGCGCCGAATGGGAGCGGACGAAGAATCTCTTTGAGCAGAAGTTCATCAGCGAATCGCGGCTCGATTCGGCGCGCACGGCGTTGAATGCCGCACAGGCGGAGCGTAACGCCGCCCAGGCGCAGCTCGCCCGGGCCGAGGCGGGGCTGGCCTACACCCAGGTGAAGGCACCTTTCGACGGGGTGGTCGCGGAGCGCTACGCCAATAAAGGGGATATGGCCCAGCCGGGGCAGCCGCTGCTGCTCCTCTACCAGCCGGGGGCGTTGCGGGCGGTGGCGCAGGTGCCGCAAGAGCGCATTCGGTCGCTCGGCCAGCCGCTTGCGGCAGAGATCGAAGTGCCAGGGCAGCAGCACCGTTGGAACGCGACCGCGGTGACCGTGCTCCCTGCAGTCGACCCGAAGACGCAGACACAGACGGTGCGCGCCGATCTCCCCAAGGGGGCAGGGGATGCGCTCGTGCCGGGGACCTTCGCGCGGATCGAGATTTCAGCCGCAGGGGCGGAGCGGTTGGTGGTCCCCGAAAGAGCGATTCTGCGGCGTGGTGAGCTCACCGCAGTCTATCTTCAGACCGATGGCGGTTGGCGGTTGCGCCAGGTCCGTTTGGGCGACCGGGTCGATGAGCACCATCTCCAGGTGTTGGCAGGACTTGCGGCGGGTGACCGCGTCGCGCTCGACCCGGTGAAGGCGGGGCTCATCGCTGCGCGCGAGCAGCGCGCGGGTCAGCCGTAAGGAGCGGGCGATGGCACACGCTACCCTTCCCGGCGAAACCACCGGCCGGGCGCTTGGCCTCTCCGGCTGGACCGCCGCGACCTTTCAGCGGAACGCGATCACTCCTCTTTTGGCGCTCGTCCTCTTTTTGGTCGGCCTCTTCGCGATTATCGTGACGCCGAAAGAGGAGGAGCCGCAGATCGACGTGACGATGGCCAACGTCCTCGTCCCGTGGCCGGGGGCGTCGGCAAAGGATGTCGAGGCGATCATCGCCAAACCGGCTGAGCTGGTCCTGTCGCGGATCGCTGGCGTCGACCACGTCTACAGCGTCTCGCGCCCCGGGATGGCGGTGATCACGGTCCAGTTCAAGGTGGGGGTGAAGAACGAGACGGCGCTGGTGCGCCTTTACGACACGGTGATCTCGAACCGCGACTGGCTCAGCCCCAACCTCGGCGTCGGTGAGCCGATCGTCAAACCGAAAGGGATCGACGATGTGCCGATCGCGGCGTTCACCCTTTATACCGCCGATCCAGATCGCGCCGGTTACGACCTCGAGCGGGTGGCGCACGCCCTCGAGTTGGAGTTGAAGCGCGTTCCCGGGACGCGCGACGTGCGCACGATTGGCGGCCCGGGGCAGGTGGTGCGGGTGATCTTCGACCCGGTGCGGTTGAACGCCTACAATCTTACGGTGAGCGAATTGAAGCAGGCGCTCGCGCTCACCAACGTCTCGCTCCCTGCGGGGATGCTCACGCAGGACAACCGCGAGGTGCTGGTCCGCACTGGGCTCTATTTCGACTCGGCCGAGGATGTCGCCAACATTGTCGTCGGGGTGGTGGAAGGACGACCGGTCTATCTGCGCGACGTCGCCGACGTCATGCTCGGGCCCAACGAACCGCGCAGCTACGTCTGGTTCGGTGGCGGCGAGGCGGGGAAGGATTCGGGCCTTGCCCCTGGAGCGTCGCAACCGGCGGTGACGATCTGGGTGTCGAAAAAACCGGGAGCGAACGCGGCAACCGTCGTCGACGCGCTTCTCGAGCGGATGCGGTCGCTCGAGAATCAGCTCATCCCGGAGGGGGTCGCGTGGCAGGTGACGCGCGACTACGGCGCGACCGCGACCGACAAAGCCAATACCCTGATCGGTAAGCTCATCTTTGCCACCGGCGCGGTGGTTGCCCTGGTGCTCTTCACCCTCGGGTGGCGCGAAGCGGTGATCGTCGGGGTCGCGGTGACGCTCACGCTGATGGCGACCCTCTTTGCCTCCTGGGCGTGGGGCTTTACCCTCAACCGCGTCTCGCTCTTCGCGTTGATCTTCTCGATCGGGATTCTGGTCGACGACGCAATCGTCGTCGTCGAGAACATCCACCGCTGGCACCACATGAAGCCGCTCGAGCCGCTGTGGCGGGTGATTCCGCACGCTGTCGACGAGGTCGGGGGGCCGACGATTCTCGCCACCTTCACCGTGATCGCGGCGCTCCTGCCGATGGCCTTTGTCACCGGCTTGATGGGGCCCTACATGAGCCCGATCCCGATCAACGCGTCGATGGGGATGTTCTTGTCGCTGCTCGTTGCCTTCATCGTGACGCCGTGGCTTGCGGGGAAACTCCTCCCGGCCCACGCCGCCCACGGCAACGCACTTGATGCGCGCGACGACCGGATCACCGCGGCGCTCGACCGCCTCTTTCGCCGCATCTTCAACCCGATCATGCATCCGCGTTACGGGGCGTGGGTCCGTTTTGCCTGGGGGGTGGCGGTGATGGCACTCATTGCGGTGGCGGTTGCGCTCCCTGTCGTTCAGGCGGTGATCCTCAAGATGCTCCCCTTCGACAACAAGAGCGAGTTCCAGGTGGTGGTCGACATGCCGCTCGGGACTGCGCCGGAGGTGACGAGCCGCGCGCTTCAGGAGATGGGCGAAGCGTTGGCGAGAAGCATCCACGAGATTCGCGACTGGCAAGCCTACGCAGGGACTGCGAGTCCGATCAACTTCAATGGACTGGTCCGCCAGTACTACCTGCGCCAGATGCCGGAGATGGGGGATCTGCAGGTCAATCTCGTCGATCGGCGCCATCGCCAACGCAAGAGCCACGAGATTGCGATGGCGGCGCGGCCGATCGTCCAGGAGATCGCGGCAAAATATGGCGCGACCGCCAAGGTGGTCGAGGTGCCGCCCGGGCCACCGGTCCTTTCGCCGATCGTCGCGGAGGTCTATGGGCCGAGCTACTCCGGCCAGATCGAGGTTGCGCGGCAGGTGCGGCGGGTGCTGGAGGCGACGCCCGACGTTGTCGACGTCGACGACACGATCGAAGAGGTGGCGCCCGAGCTCGTGCTTGTCGTGAACCAGGCGAAAGCGGCGCAGCACGGGGTGGCGCAGGCGCAGATCGTCGAGACGATCCGGGTCGCGCTCTCGGGTGATTCGGCCACTTCGCTCTACGGCGGCAACAACCAGTACGAAGTGCCGGTGCGGCTGATGATGGATCCGGCGCAGAAGGACCGAATCGAGCGTGTGTTGGCGCTCAAGGTCCGGTCGCGCGAGGGGCAGCTCGTGCCGATTGGCGAGCTCGTCGATCTCGTCGAGCGGCCGCGCGAGCAGGTGATCTACCGCAAAGACCTGTTGCCGGTGGTCTATGTTACCGCCGACGTCGCGGGGCGAACCGATTCGCCGCTCTACGGGATGTTCGCCGCGCGCGCGCAGCTCGCGGGTAGCCCGCTCGCGGGTTCGGAGCGGTTTGGGAGCCTCGCCGAATGGTTCATCCAGCCGCCGAAGAACCCCTTTGCCGAGTACGCGGTCAAATGGGATGGCGAGTGGCAGGTGACCTACGAGACCTTCCGCGATATGGGGGCGGCCTACGCGGTGGGGTTGGTGCTGATCTACCTCCTCGTTGTCGCCCACTTCAAGAGCTACGGCACCCCGCTCATCATCATGGCGCCGATCCCCCTCACGATCATCGGGGTGATGCCAGGGCATGCCCTCTTGGGGGCGCAATTCACCGCCACCTCGATGATCGGGATGATCGCACTCGCGGGGATCATCGTGCGCAACTCGATTCTGCTTGTCGACTTCGTGATCCAGCAGGTGCGCGAAGGGATGGCGTTTGAAGAGGCGATCATCCGCTCGGCCGCGGTGCGGGCGAAACCGATCGCGCTCACCGCGCTCGCGGCGATGATCGGGGCCTTCTTCATCCTCGACGACCCGATCTTCCAGGGGCTTGCGATCAGCCTCATCTTCGGGGTCTTCGTCTCGACGGTGCTGACGCTAGTGGTGATCCCAATGCTCTTCTATGCCGCAAAGCGCAAGCGGGTCGCCGAGTTGGTGGGGGGGAGTGAGTAACCGTTTTGTGTTGATCGTAGAGAGGAGCTTGCGATGAAGAAGATGACTGTCAATCAGTGGGTCCGCGCCTTTGCGGGGTTTTTTGTGCTGCTGTCGCTCGCGTTGGGGGTGGAAGGGTCGCCCCTCTTTGTGAGCAAAAACTTCCTGTGGTTCACCGCGTTTGTCGGTGCGAACCTCTTCCAAAGCGCCTTTACTGGGCTCTGCCCGCTGGAGAATATTCTCCGCAAACTCGGTGTGTCGGAGGGCGGGGGGTGTTGCTCCTGATCCCTGAGGGGGTATCACGGGACAACCCGCGACTTCAGGCGCGCCGCTCTTTTCCGTATAATGGTTTGCACCCGAAGCGGAAAGGAGAGATGCGATGCCCCAGCAACATCCCGAACGCCGTCGCGATCGACGGATCCCGGTGCCCGGTGGCGGGCTCAAAGCGCACTTGATTACCGCGCATGGCGACCGCTTTGAGGGGACCTGCACTCAGCTCTCCGTCGGGGGATTGACGCTGCGGAGCAACTATGTGCCGGCGCTCCACGAGGTGGTGGCGGTGCAGGTCGATCAACCCCCGGCGCTTCCGGGGGGTGCGGTGCGGCCGCTCCGGGTGCGGCTCGAGGTCCGCCGCTGTGAGGCGATCGACGATGGGGCAGGGGAGTTTCGTTACGAACTGGGGGGCAGGATCGTCGAAGTCCTTTCGTGATTTGCCTCTTCGCGCACCGTTTGCTGGCCGTAGGTGCGAAACGCCGCGATCACTTCGGCCATCTCGCTCTCGGTGAGCCAGACCGGTTCGCCGATCATGCGGGCGTAGAGGTACTGCTGACAGAGGGTCTCGAGCGCTTCAGCGCGGTGAAGCGCCTGCGCGAGATTCTCCCCTGTGGCCACCAGCCCGTGGTTCGCTAAAAGGCAGCTGTTGCGCTCCGCCAACGCCTCAAGAATTCCTTCCGCTAGCGCCTCAGTGCCGAAGCGGGCGTAACGGGCGCACCGCACCGTGGTGCCGCCAAATTCGGCGATCATGTAGTGAAACGGGGGGATCTCCAAGCGGTGGCACGCGAGCGCCGTCGCTGCCGGGGCGTGGCAGTGAACAATCGCGGTAATGTCACTCCGGTGGTGGTAGAGCGCGAGGTGAAAGTGCCATTCGCTCGACGGGCGCCACGGGCCCGTTGCGCGCCCGTCGTCGTTGACCCAGACGATCTGGTGCGGTTCGAGTTGATCGGCGGGAATCCCGGTCGGGGTAATCCACATACCGCCCGCGGGGTGGCGGACACTGGCGTTGCCGGCGGCGCCGACGTTGAGGCGCTTCGCGCTCATCGCGCGCATCGTCGCCACAAGCTGTGCGGGAAGGTCGGTGGTGGGCGGGGGTGAGGCAGAGGTCATCGAAAAGCTCCTCGGGTCAAGAAGTAGAAACGTGCGCATTGTTCATTTTCGTGCGCGGGGTGGCGTGCCGGCTGCTTCTCAGTGCGCGGCGCACCGCGCGCAGCTCCTGCACGATCTTTTGCGCAGGCCACTCCGTGTGGCCAAAGCGGTAGCGGTGGTAGGCCGTTGCGGCAACGGTCAAGCGGGTCGCAACCGGTTCGGGGAGTTGCGCGGTGACGCGTGCGACAAACGCATTCGGCGCTTCTCCCGGTTTGCGGGCAAGGCCACGGGAGGCGAGGCTTCTCTCCAACGCAAGCCAGGCGCGGCGCACCGGATCGCGCTCCTGCTCAGGGAGGCGCACCACCAGCGGCACCGCCAACGCGACGACGATGAGGAGGGTGAGCAGAGCGGTTGGCCACCCGATCTGATCGAAACGCCACCCCAGCCGCTCCCAGAGGCTCCGCTGCCGGTCGGCGTCAAACCCGACCACCCAGAGGTCCCAACGGCGCTGCCACGCCCAGAGTTGGTAGCGGAGCGCCTTGAGCCAAGGCTGTTCCAGCCACGCGGCGCGCAGCGGCGCCATCTCCCCTCGTAATGCGCTGGTGCTCCCCTGCAACACTCGGTCGGGGGCGACCCAGCGGGTGGGATCGACCCGCCGCCACGCGCCGTCAAGCCACACCTCGGCCCACGCGTGGGCGTCGGCGTGGCGCACGACCCAGCTCTGGTCAACGGGGTTGAGGGTCGCCCCCTGGTAACCGAGGACGACGCGCGTCGGCAGCCCCGCACTGCGCGCGACGACTGTAAAGGCGTGGGCGAAGTGTTCGCAAAAGCCAGCGCGGGCGTCAAAAAGAGTGGTATCGGCAGCGTCTTTCGCCATGAGGGGTGGGGTCAAGGTGTAGCGCAGCTCCGCCGCGCGGAATGCCGCTTCGATTGCCGCGAGCCGCTCTGCGGCGGTCGCGTGTTGGGCGGCGATCGTGCGCCCGAGCGCCTGCGCGCGCGGGTCGCTTCCTTGCGGCAGTAGCGTGAGTGCCCGAAATTGGGCGGCCGACAAGGGCGCAGGGGCGCGGTCGCTCACCTGCGTGCTGCCGCGCCACAAAGTGCGGTCGACGAGGGGAAGGTGACTCACCCAGAGGCCGTCGGCGGTGGAGGTCGCGCTTTTCGCCCCGTCGAGTGCCACGGTGTGCTCCGGCATCGGCAGCCAGCGCGTCGGTTGCGGCGCAAGGAGCAGGGTGAAGCGGCGCGTCTCAACATCCGGCAGCGGGGTGGGGCGAACCACCCACAACGGAGCGGCGGGGAGCGGCGCGCGGTTCGCGAGCGCCTCGGTCACCGGGCTATTCGGGTCGGGGCGCCACTCGCTGCCGTCAAAGTGGGTCAGGGTGAGCGCGCGAAAGTAGAGGTCGGCTGGCAGAGGGGCATCGCCCTCCCACGTCAGGGTCAAGGCGATCCCGTCGGAGAGGGCGAGAGCGCTCAAAGCGCCCGGACGCATCGTCTCTGAGAGGCCGCTTTTCCCTTTCGCGGCGTCCTGAGGGATCCCCCAGAGCGGCCGCTCGAGTCGCGGGACCACCAGAAAGAGGAGAATCACGAGGGGGGTCACCGCGGCAAAGAGAACGAGGGTGCGGCGTGCAAGAGGCGCAAGATCCTGCCCTTGCGGGATGAGCCCCCATTCAGCGCGGGTGGTTTGCCCCCACCCGATCAACACCATGAGAAATCCCGCCAAGACCGCCCCGGCGTAGAGCGGCGACTGGCTGCGGACAAAGGCGGTGGCGAGGAGCAGTATCGCTGTGAGTCCCCAGGCGCGCAGGTCGCGCGGCGTCGCGCTCTCCCACCCTTTGAGCCAGAAGGTGGCGGCAAGGAGCGCAAAAGCGCTCTCCTGACCCAAAGTCGTGCCAAAGATTGGCACGATCGCTAAGAAGGCACCGAGCGCGGCAACGGCGGCAACAAAACGGGAAAAGCGGACTACGCCGGTGAGCTGGAGGATCGCCCCCACCGCAAACGCGGCGACAACGGCGTTCCACGCAAGCGGCATCGCCGGCGCGTGGAGAAGCGCCGCGACGACTCCCGCAATGAGTGTCGGCAGCCACGCTGCCCACGGGAGCGGCCGCAGCGCACCTCTGCTGAAATTCGTATTTGCCAGAATGTTGATCAGCAACCATGCAGGACACGCCATGGAAAAGGATACCTGGCAGCAATCGGTTGGTCAATCTGTACGCCGCTCGGCGAAGATGTTGGCAGCGCTACTCTGGCCAGGCCGAGTATAGAGCTGCACCCTATTCTCGCCCAACATACCCCCATCGCTCTTGATAAACGGGAGGTGTCCAGACAGCGCGCCATGGCCGAGGTGGGGCGCGCGTTACCGAAATTTCATTTGCTTACGGCACGCAGGGTGATATACTGACTACTGTATTTTTGCGGGAAGGATCGGCCATGAAACGGACTGTGTTGACAGCTGTGTTCTTTTCCACGGTTGGGCTGACCCAGGCCTTTGCGTTGGATACCGATGCGGTCGTTGGTGGTGCGCTCGGGGGTGCCGCCGGGGCGGTGGTGGGTTCCGCCTTGGGGGGGCGTGAAGGAGCGGTGATCGGTGCAGGCCTGGGTGGTGCTACGGGTGCCGCCATTGCCACCAAGGACCAGCCCAGGCGGGTCAGGAGGGAGGTGATCTACGTGGAACCGCACGACCGCGGACTGCACCTCGGCCATCGCAAGCACAGGCACAAGCATCACCATCACTGGGACGACTGATCGCATCCCGTGAGGGAAAGCTCGACTTGATCCTCCGGGTCTTGTGACATCAAAAGCTCCTCAGTGCCGCCCAGCATCCTAGGAGGGGCAATCAGCGGACGAACCCGAATTGGGCGAGGCGAAGGAGCGCGGCGGTGCGGTGCGCTTCACCGAGGCCTGTAGGCAGCACGCTGTCGGGCAGCTCCAGGCCGTAAGAGAGTCCCGCCGCATCAGCCGCAAACACCCACGCCGCAAGACACGCGAGGCGCTCCTCGACCGTCTCGCCCACCGCGTCATCATAGCGCAGCACCACCGTCTCGGTAACGGGAGCGCCGTCGGCGACCGTCTCGGCAAGCCACACGTCGCCGCGCCGCGCAAGTTGGCGCATATGGACGCGCCGAAGCCTCTCACCTGGATGCGCCGTACGCCAGTCACCCCAGTCCACTCCGTCCCTGGACGTCTCCTCCCCTGAAGCGGCGTCGCAGCGTTCGGGTGCGCGAGGAAACGGTGGCGCGGTGACGAGGGGCTTCGGTGCGACCCACGCGGTGACGGGAGGCTGCCACACCGCCCACGCGCGGACGAGCCCCCACGGAAGCGTCGTCGACACGGCGAAACAGGGGGCGGGGTAGGCGCCGCGCTGCGTCGTCGGTAGCGGCAGCGTCGCCTCGCCGGTTGCTGCGGAGAAAGAGAGCACCGTTGCAATGACTTGGCCCTCATCAGCGACCGCGCTCACCGTCACTGCGCTGCCCTCTGCCCCTTCCGGCGCATGAAAGGCGATCGGCCAGCGGAGCGGCTCCCCCGCGACGACCAGTTCGGGGGCACGTGCGGTGAGCTGGAGCCCCTGCAGGTGGCGCACTGTCTCGACCGCTCCTGCAAGCCCAGTAGCCAACGCGAGGAAGAGGAGCGCGTAGGCGAGCGACAGCTGGTAGTTTGCGGCAAAGAGAAAGAGGGCGACGAGCATACCGCCATACGCCCACCCAAATGGCGTCGGGACGAGAAAGACGCGCCAGCTGTTCCACGTCCAGGTCTGCCCGCGATGGTCACGCCGCAGCCACCGCCGCCAGTGGAGCCACCGGGCGGGGCGGGGAAGGAAGTCTTGCGGGCGTGTGACGGCCATCTGCTTTTCGACTTCACGGAAGGCGGGCTGAAATTGCTTCCCCATCACCGCGGAACAGGGGTTTCGGCGAGGAGCTGCGCCGCGACGTGCTCGGCTGCAACCCCCGCCTGCGCTTTGACCCAAAGGCGGTGCGCGGTCGCTGCAGGGAAGATCGCCTGAAGGTCGTCGGGGAGGACATAGTCTCGCCCGTTGAGAAAGGCCCACGCGCGGGAGAGTTCCACGAGCTGGATCACCGCACGCGGGCTCAACCCCAGCCGAAGCAGCGGGTGGCGGCGCGACGCTGTGGCGAGCTCGAGTGCGTAGTCGATCAGCGGCTCGCGCACCGTCACCTCGCCCACCGCGCGCCGCCACGCGAAGAAGGTCTCGCGCGTCGCAAGGGGAGGATGGGGAGGGGACGCATCGGTGCCAGTCGCTTTCCTGCGCGCGCTATTCTCCCGACCAGCAAGCGCTGCGGCGATGAGCGCCTGTTCCGCCTCCCGCGGCGGGTAACCGAGGGAGAGGCGGACAGCGAACCGGTCGAGCTGCCCTTCAGGAAGAGGATTTGCGCCGATCTGGGAGAGGGGATTTTGCGTTGCGATGAGGAGAAAGGGGTCGGGGAGCGGGTGGCTCTCTCCTTCGATCGTCACCTGGCGCTCCTCCATCGCCTCCAAGAGCGCGCTCTGGCTCTTGGGGTTCGCGCGGTTGAGCTCATCGCAGAGGAGTACTTCGGTGAAGATCGGTCCCGGAACGAAGCGCAGTTGCCCCTGCACCGCGTCCCAGACAAGGCCGCCGGTGATGTCGGCCGGGAGCAGGTCGGGCGTCCCCTGCAGCCGCCGCCACGAAAAGCCAAACGCCGCGGCGAGCGTCTTCGCGAGCGTCGTCTTGCCAACACCAGGAAGATCTTCGATCAGAACGTGGCCGTCGGCAAGCCACGCGGCGAGCGCTACGCGGAGCGCGAACTCTTTGCCAAAGAGTTCCCGCTCAAGGTGCGCGCAGAGCGTTTCGGGGGTGGTCACTGTCACCTGCTTTCTCCCCGTTGGGCAGCAAGCGCTGCGACGGCCTCTGCGCTCCACCCCCGTAGCCGCCCGCTCTTACGCGAAACACCCCCGCCGTGCGCAAGCAGTGCGGCGGCCAACGGGTGGCGGCTCTGGTGGGCGTGGCAGATCGCGCAAGCCAAAGCGTCCGCCGCATCGGGTGGCGGCGGCTCGGTGAGCGAAAGCAGCCGCCGCACCATCTCCTGGACCTGCTCTTTATGGGCTTTCCCGTAGCCGACGACTGCCTGTTTCACCTGGAGCGCGGTATATTCCGCGACGGGGGCACCGCTTCGCACCGCTGCGGCAAGGAGCGCCCCGCGCGCTTGACCGAGGAGCAGCGTCGCCTGCGCGTTGCTGTTGACGAAAACCTGTTCGACGGCGATCGCCTGCGGCGCGTACCGGGCGATCACCGCAGTGAGCGCGTCAAAAAGCGCCGCAAGACGCAACGGCAAGGGGGCATCCAGCGGCGCGGTAAGCATCCCGTGGGCAATATGGCGAAGCTGGCCCCCGTCCGCGACGATTACCCCGTAACCGGTGCGGCGTAGCCCCGGGTCGACCCCGAGTACGGTCGCCGCCGCGGTCATTCGCTCTCGTCAAAGACCGCCGAGGTGTAGACCGCCTGAACGTCGTCGAGGCTTTCAAGGGCGTCGAGAAGTTTGCGCATCTTCACCGCCTCCTCGCCGGTGAGCTCGAGCTCGTTCTGCGCCTTCCACACCACCTCGGCGGCAGCGGGGGTGATGCCGGCGGCCACCAGCGCCCCTTTCACCCGGTCGAGCTCATAGGGGGGCGTGATCACTTCCATCGAGCCGTCGTCGTGGGTAATCACGTCGTCGGCGCCCGCCTCGAGCGCCACTTCGAGCACCTTCTCGTCAGAAGTGCCGGGTGGGAGAATGATCTGGCCGCAGTGGGTGAACTGGAACGCCACGCACCCCTCGGTCCCGAGGTTGCCGCCATGTTTGGCAAAAGCATGGCGCACCTCGGCAACCGTCCGGGTGCGGTTGTCGGTGACGCAGTCGACGATCACTGCCGCGCCACCGGGTCCGTACCCTTCGTAGCGCACCTCTTCGTACTGCACCCCCTCGAGTTCCCCCGTCCCGCGCTTGATCGCCCGTTCGATGTTGTCGGCGGGCATGTTGTGCTCTTTCGCCTTTTCGATTGCGGCCCTGAGGCGCGGGTTGAATTCCGGGTCGCCGCCGCCGTTGCGGGCGGCGACGGTGATCTCGCGGATCAGGCGGGTGAAGATCTGCCCCCGTTTGGCGTCTTGGCGCTCTTTGCGAAAGCGAATGTTGGCCCACTTCGAATGTCCAGCCATGGGTATGCTCCGTACCGTTTCGTTGCCATTGCGATAGTGGCCGATTATACTTGCTCTTTTTCGACCACCGCGAAGAGACGATGGCAGCGGACCACGAATCACAGGGCAACGGAGGCGAGAGGGCGCCCGACTGGGGGGAACTCGGCCAGCTCCTCGACCTCTTCCTTCGGGGACTCCCTGCCGCCGCCAGTCGAACCACGGAGAAGAAAGCCGCCCCGCCGCGCCCGTCGCGCCTGTCGCTCGCGATCGAACACCTCACGCGAATCACCGGTGGCTCGCGCGACGAGCAGTCGCCCGAACAACAAGAGCGGCTCGTCTTCGACGTCGAGGTGGTGCAACACGCGGTGCGGTGGCGCGCGTGGCTCACCCGCCCCTACAAGCGTGACCCTCGACGGCTCATCCAGGGGACCGCGGTGAGCTGGGATTCGCGCTATCCCCTTGCCGGTTTGGAAGAGCGATTGACCCTAGCTGATCTCTACGGGCTCCTCTTTGCGGGCGACGCCTACGCTGGCGCCCACTATCGGATCTCGCCGTTGTGGCTGGGGACGGCCTTCGCAGCCATTGTCCAGAGCGGGCGCGCCTTTTGGGGGGACCACACCTTTGGGGTACCGCTCACCTGGTCCCCCGAGACGCCGGTGCTGGGCTGGCAGTGGCGGGAAGATGCCCGCGGCCGGTTTGTCGGCGTCTACCGGGTGCCTGAGGAGATCGCTTCCGCCCACCTCATCACCAACACCTGGCCATGGCACTACCTGTTGCCGCGCGAAAGGCGCGTCGGAGCCTGTGCTTTGCCGGAAGGGGTCACCTGGGCGCAATTTGCTGCGCTCCAGAATCTCCCGCCGATTGCCCCCGACGAGGTCGAGCGCTTTGCCCGTCTCTGGAGCGAACGGCTGCCGTCGGCGTTGCCGCCGCCAACGGTGGTGGCGCGCCACGAGGTCACCGATTCCCCGCGGTTTATTCTCCGCCTCGTTCGCCTTCCCTCCGGGGAGCGGCAGATCGAACCGCAGGTGCGCTACGGGCCAGTGACGGTCTATGCTGACCATACCCTCAGCCACTCCTTTGGTGAGGCGGTGGTCACGGTACGGGAGCGGCAACGTCCCCGCGAGCAGAACTGGTTTGAGCGCGTTGCCCTCTGGGCCGACGCGAAAATGGCCGGCGAACCCTATCGAGCGCTCCAACCGAAGTGGAGCGCGGCGCGGTGGCTCGAGGAGCGGGAGCGGCTCGCCGCCACTTTCGCCGAATTTGCCCCGGAGATCGAGGTCGCGCCAGACTTCTGGCCCGAAGTCACCGAAGCGTCGTTCGGCGAGCTCACCCTGCAGCCGATTGCCGACGACCCCGACTGGTTCGAGTGGCAGGGGAATATCCGGCTGGACGACGACGTCGCGGTGCCGGTCGAGGAGATCGCCGCCGAGGTCTTTGCCCGCTACGGCGCGGAAGGGTGGCCCGAGGAGATCGTCGTCGACCTCCCCGGCCAACGCGACCGCTGCGCCTGCGTGCCGTTGAAGCCCATTGAGCCGGTGCTGCGCGTCGCGTTGGAGCTCCTCAACCGCGAACCGAACCGCAAAGGGCGGGCGCGGGTGTCGCGCTACGATCTCACGCTGCTCCAGGCGCTCCCCGAAGCGCTCTGGCCGGAGCGCCCGCCGGCCTTTGCCGCGATGATCGACGAATTGCGCGCCCACAACGGTCCCCTTCCGGTCACTGTCCCGGAGAGTCTCACCGCGGCGCTGCGCCCCTACCAGGAGGTGGGGGTCGCGTGGCTGCAGTTTTGGCGTCGCCACCGCCTCCACGGGCTCCTTGCCGACGACATGGGGCTCGGGAAGACGCTCCAAGCGCTCGCCCACCTCGAGATCGACCGCGTCGCCGGACGGCTCGACGCCCCGGCTCTCGTCGTCGCCCCAACGAGCCTCATCGGCAACTGGCTGCGCGAAGCGGCGCGCTTTGCCCCGCAACTGCGGGTTGTTGCGTGGCACGGGAACGACCGCGCCGCGCTCGCCGACGCGCTCCCTTCCCACCACCTCGTCATCACCTCCTACGCGCTCTTGTGGCGCGACATCGACCGGCTGAAAACGCAGCGCTGGTCGGTGGTGATTCTCGATGAAGCGCAGGCGATCAAAAACCCCCGTGCCCGCGTCGCGCAGAGCGTGCGGCAACTGCACGCTGCGCAGCGGTTGTGCCTCACCGGCACCCCGATGGAGAACCACCTCGGCGAACTCTGGGCCCTTTTCGACTTCCTGATGCCGGGGTTTCTCGGGCGGTGGGAGGTCTTCCAGCGGCTCTACCGCACGCCGATCGAAAAGCACGGCGACTGGGCGCGACTCGACTACCTCCGCCACCGCATCCGGCCGTTCCTTCTCCGCCGCACCAAAGCGGAGGTGGCCGAGGAGCTCCCGCCGAAGAGCGAAATCGTCGAGACGCTCACCTTGGGCGAGCGGCAGGCGAAGGTCTACGAGGCGATCCGGGTGGCGATGGAGGCGCGGGTGCGGCAGGCGCTCGCGCAGAAGGGGCTCGCGAAGAGCCAGATCACGGTGCTCGACGCGCTCCTCAAACTCCGTCAGACCTGCTGCGATCCGTCGCTCTTGGACACCCCGCAGGCGCGGCGCGTCCAGGAGTCGGCGAAACTCGACTGGCTGCGTGAGACGCTCCCCGAGCTCGTCGAAGAGGGGCGCAAGGTGCTGATCTTCTCCCAGTTCGTCAAGCTCCTTGAGCGGGTCGAGACGCTCCTCAAAGAGCTGGCGATCCCCTACGCGATGCTCACCGGCCAGACGCGGCAGCGCGACGAAGTGGTCGCCCGCTTTCAGCGCGGAGAGATGCCCGTTTTTCTCATCAGCCTCAAAGCGGGCGGGACAGGGCTCAACCTCACCGAGGCCGATACCGTGATCCTGCTCGACCCGTGGTGGAATCCGGCGGTTGAAGAGCAGGCGATCGACCGCGCCCATCGCATCGGCCAGGAGAAGCCGGTCTTCATCTACAAACTGATCTGCGCGAATACCGTCGAGGAGCAGATCTTGAAGCTGCAGGCACAGAAGCGGGCGCTCGCCACCGCCACCTACGAAGGGGAGGGGGCAGCGGGGTTCTCCCTCACCGAAGCCGAAATCGCCGCGCTTTTTGCGGTGTCGCCGGTGTAAGTTGCAGGAGGCTATCGATGACCCGAGAGAAGAAGTTCAACACCGCTGGCCCGTCGATTCCCGAAGACCACTACATGATCGATCCGCTCACCCGGATCGACCTCGCGGAGCTCCTCGAACTGATCGACGACAAGCGCTACTTCATT
>NZ_BAAHXE010000031.1:0-24717 GCF_054657095.1 Hydrogenophilus islandicus
TATTCGGCAACGCTGGAGAGGGGGCCGCCGTGACGCACGATCAGGAGGTGCTGCAGGCGATCGGGCGCGGCGCCCGCTCGAGGATCGACGCGCAGATGGGTGACGGTGCAGCGCCCCGAGAGTTCGAGCCGAGTTTGGATGGCCTGCTCCAGCGCTTCCTTGACCGTCGCGTCCCAGGCAAATTCGGCCGGAAGGTTGCCATCGACCTCGAAGGCTTCGTAGAGCCGCCCGAAGTTGCGGTAGTGGTCGGCATAAAAGAGCGTTTCGGCCTCGTCAAAGAGTTGCGCTTGATGCAGATAGAGCCACAGACTGCGCGCGAGCGCATCGAGCTGGGCGGCAAAGGCCTCGATATGGGTTTGCTCGAAGAGCTTGGCGGCAACGCGCTGGATGGTCTCGCTGCCCCGTCCTTCGGCGAGCGTCAGGATGCGCTGGGCGTGGCGGTCGAGGGGAACGGCAGCGTCGGCAGCGAGCGCGTTGGCGATGGCGATGAGCTCGCTGCGCAGCCTCGCCGCGTCGGCGCCCGCTTGCGCCAGGCTCCATGGCGCCGGGTGAAAGGCCTCGGCGTAGCGTTCGTTGTCGATGGTGGCCAGGAACGCCTGGAGGGCGGGAAGGGGGGCGGTTTCCAGCAGGCGGTGAAGACTCACGCCGTTTGTGAATGACTTCGCCATTGCCGCCCCCCGCTTGCACCTCCCCGTGTCGTGAGCGCCATTTTAGCGCGGCGGCGGAGAAAGCGGCGCGGTTACATGCCGAAGTTTCATTCGTTTGCGGCCTTGCTCAGCGCCTGCTTGCTCTCGAAGCGAGAGGAGGCGCCGTGGGAGCAGCTTTTGCCGCGATCATTTACCCGGATAGATGCGGGTGTCTCAGATTGTTTGGGTCTGACAGCGCTTGTCGGGAACAAAAACAGGCCAGAAACCGACTGCGCGGCAGACCCAAAAGACGCAAAAAGTAGCCTATCGGATTTTTTCACCAGCACAATGGATGGCACAGCATATGCGTTGATTATCGCCCTTACTCGCTTCTCAGTCGCTGCAAATAAATGGCGGCGTGGCGAGTTCCTTCTCGGCGGTCGATGAGAGTGAGGGCATGGTGGCAATAATCCGGCGCGTCTACCACCAGATCGAGCAGGAGTGCGAGCTTCGCGAGACGAGGCGTTGGAAGCTCTTCCCACTGTTCTATTGCCCGTATGTAAATCGCATCGGCCCAGAGCGCTTGCATGCGTCTGATCGCGAGGCTGCCACCGCTTCCTACGAAAGTCTTGAGGAGTCGGCTGGCGATGCCGTCGAAGGTAAAAAAGCTGAATCCCCTCTGCCGTAGAAAAGCGTCCACCTCGGCGAAGAGCGGCTGATTTAAATAGAGCGGCTGGAACTCCACCTCCGTCCAGACGAGGAGTGCCTTATCAAGGAGCGCCCCGGCGCCTTGAAAAACATCAAGCTCGGCACCATGAACGTCGATCTTCAGCATATCGAGGGTCTCGATTTCAGGCACGTTGGCTAGGGCAACGGTACGCACCTGATGTTCTGCCACGGGTCGCGTCACTTCAGCCAGGCCCTGGAAACGTTCCAGAAGTTGGACGTTCGGCGCATAAAGCGAGCCGGTCATGAACCAGTTGGTTTCATGAAATGTCGCTTCGCTACCCCGGCCAACGAATTCCGGGATGAAGCGGAACGTCCCGTCCGCACCATACAGTGCCGTCAATTGCTCGCATGCCTGCCGGTTCGGTTCAAAGCCCGTTACCTGCGCGTGTCCAAGAAGGATGAGTGGGGCGTAGGGCTCGGTCAGCTTGCCGTGGGAGCTGGCTCCTACGTCCACGATCGCCACACGCCCAGCCTGTTTCCTCACCGGTGTGGGAACCCGCCCGAAAACCACCTCCCGCCACAAGGTGGCGTTGATGGACTTGGCCGGATCGAATAGTGGATGCGCTGCCGATACGACGACCTGGCGTCCCGCGCGTAACGAGGACAACAGCACAGTGCGATCCACGCGCTGAGTGTGATAAGGATTGGCTAAAGCGGATTTGAGCAGATGTTCGTTGACTCCGAAATAGGAAGAAAAACTCTGGTTACGCAACACGAATTCCTGCAAGGCCGCAGCAAGCCACTGGTTAGGCTGACAGGCTTCAACCTGTGAAAAATCCTCCAGAGGAGGCAAATAGGGCCAAGAGGGAAATTGATGCCGGGCCAGTGCTGTGAGCAACTGGTTGGCCAGCCCCACAGCAGAGCTGCGCATCCCAAGGGCATCCAGTGCCACCAGACGCAGAATCCAGACTGCCATGTCGGCGTCGCTTGCGCCGGAAAGGCGCGCCGTCGCGTCCAGTGCATACACGAGCGCGCCCACGCGATCCGCCGCTGAACGCGCGCCCTCGCTGGCGGCAAGGCAGGCCAATAGCGCGCTCCAGAAGAGAGGCGGAACCTTGGTGTGGTTGGCGCGCCATCCCTCTAGGTGAGGCTGCGCCCATCGTTGTTGGGCCAACACATCGAGCACCGCGCCAGCGCTAGCCGGGCGGCTGCTCCAAGCCTGGTATGCGGCTTGGATTGCCTTTCCGTCCGCCAGCAGACCCTCCGTGCCCAGGCGGTGCGCACGATCGGGCTTGGCAGCGAAAAGATTGAGCAAGTAGCCATCGGTTTTGGACCGATCAAACGGCATAAGGGCGCGGGCACCTGGCACCAATCGCCAGATTTCGTAGCCCAAGGTTTGGAAATCTTCAATTAGGCCCTCATTGACCACGTTACCGTGTTTGAGTTCGAACATCACCAGGGGACTGTGAGTCTCGAAGAAGCGACGCCCGCCACGGAGAACCGCCCGCTCTTCACCTTCCACGTCCATTTTCACGAAGTCAACCGACGGTAGCGGGTGACGGGCCACGAAGTCGTCCAGGGTCAACAGACGGATGGATTCCCATTGTTCTCCTCCCCCCTGCAGGTTGGAGAGTTCCGTGTTTAGCCCTGTAGCGATTCGCGCTTCGCCGCTGTGATCGGAAAGCCCTGCGTGCACCCAAGATACCCGTGCCTCGAAGCCGTTGGCTTCAATGGCAGCTGCGAATAAGCTGCCCGCAGCGGTAGTGGGTTCAAAGGCGATCACCTGTGCAGCCCCTGCGGCGGCCATGGAAATGGCATACACGCCGTGGTTGGCGCCGATGTCCAACGCAATCGCCCCAGGTCCCGTGAGCCGGCGCACGAAATCGATTTCGGCTTCAAACCAGTCCTCCTGCTCCAGTAGGATATACGTAGTCATTTGTTTCACGGTCGGCTGTACGCACAATACAGCCCCTGTTCTCAGCCGAACTTCCCAATTTGTTCTATGCATTTCATTTTCCCTTTAGTCGAGCAAATTGAATCCTGTCAGAAAGTAGTAGGGAACCAGCCAGACGAGCGCGGTTTCCAGCGCCTGTCGTTTGTCGGGAGAAAACCCTGCGGCCAGCCACGGCAGCGCATGCGGCAGGAGCAGGAGCCAAAGCGGCAACACCAGCGCCAGCACGACCAGCGTGAGAAAGACGGTCGATGAAAAACGACGGGCTGCCGACGCGGGCTCCGGACTGGCAGCCAAATCCGCGATCAACGCCGTTTGCACGGCATTGAGCAAGATGCTCAATGGCATGCCAATCAACACGAATGCGACCAGATAGATATCCAACTCGCCCGACAAGCCGAAACTTGCCGCAACGACGATTTCCTTGAAAAAGCCGAGTACCCGCGCAAACAAAGAGGTGGCGGCAGCCACCAGCGCGGCGTGCCCCATCCGGCGCAACGGCGAAGCGCCCACCCAGGCGCTCCAACGCAAACGTTTGCGACCTGGCAGCGAAATCACTTGGCGTTCAACCGGACTTATTGCATTCGACATTGAGGCTGATCAGAATCCCGTTTTCCTTGTCCATATGCGGCACGTAGGCCTGGGAGAAATCATCCACATCGGCATGCTCGGTGTCCCGCCAGTCGTAGCGGTGGACGTTGACGAAACCCGCCCCGGTGAGGGCGCGTGAAAGCGAGTCGAAGTCGAAGACGTTGTAGTGGATGTTGTAGATGTAGTCCTGTCGCCCAAACAGCGGACCGATCACGAGGTCGAGCTTGCCGAATCGCTTTAAGACTACGCAAATCTGGGCGAAATCCGGCACTGAGATGCGCAGCACGCCACCCGGCTTGAGCACGCGATGCCATTCCTTCAGCACCCGCGGCACGTCTCGGCGTTTGAAATGCTCGAGCACATGGCAGTTGTAGATCAGATCGACCGACGCATCCGGAATGAAGGAAAGATTGTCGATGGTGGCCACGTGATCCACATGCGGATAGTCGATCGCATCGATGTGGACGAAACCAGGGATGTAACGCTTTCCGCAACCGAGGTGGAGTTTCATTGACTGAGCTCCGTGAGAGCGTTTTCGAGGCCATGTCGCAATACAACCTTCGGCCGCCAGCCCAGCGCGGTGAGCCGGCCCACATCCAGCACTTTCCGCGGGGTGCCATCGGGTTTGCTTGCATCGAACACGATTTCCCCCTCATACCCCACGACCTGCCGCACGAGTTCGGCGAGTTCGCGGATGGTGAGGTCGGTGCCGGTGCCGATGTTTATTACAGGGGCAAGGGGCAAGGGGCAAGGTTCAAGGGGGTTGGCTGCAGGCCTAAGAAGTTGGTCGAATGTGTCATCCGGCAGGTTCATGAGGAACACGCAGGCGTCGGCCAGGTCGTCGCTGTAAAGAAATTCCCGCCGCGGTGTGCCGGTGCCCCACAGCACCACGCGCGGGGGTCTGCCCTCGAAGCAGGTGGTGTAAAGGTCGCGCCTGATGTCTTCCGGTATGGGGCCGTGGCGGCGTTCGTCAGCTTCGACGGCGGACCAGTTCTTTTCCATCGCCAGCTTGGCCAGGTGGAATTTGCGCAGCATGGCCGGGATGACGTGGCTGTTTTGCAGGTCGTAGTTGTCGTTGGGGCCGTAGAGGTTGGTGGGCATGACGGCGAGGAAGCGCGTGCCGTACTGCCGGTTGTAGGCCCAACACATTTCGATGCCGGCGATCTTCGCCACCGCGTAGGGCCGGTTGGTTGGCTCCAGCGGGCCGGTGAGGAAATATTCTTCCTTGATCGGTTGAGGACAATCCCGCGGGTAGATGCAGGAGGAGCCGAGAAAGAGTAGACGCTTGACGCCATATTTCCATGCGGCGTGGATGACATTGGTCTGGATTGCCAAGTTCTGGTGAATGAATTCTGCCGGATACGTGTCGTTGGCGTAAATGCCCCCCACTTTCGCTGCGGCGAGAAAGACGTATTCCGGCCGTTCGGCAGCGAAGAAGGCTTCCACGTCCGTCTGGCGGGTGAGGTCGAGTTCCGCGTGAGTACGGGTGATGAGGTTGCGGTATCCCCGCGTCGCAAGCTGACGCATAAGGGCAGAACCCACGAGACCACGATGGCCAGCGACATAAATCCGCGCATTCAGTGGAATCGCGTTTGGGGTTTGCATGACCTACTCCCTCCATTCGAACACTGCCTGTCCATGGGTTTTCATCAAACGTTCGCGCTCTGCCGCTTTGAGGTCCGATGCAACCATTTCCTTGACCAACGCTTGGAATGAAGTCCTTGGCTGCCAACCCAGTTTTTGCCGGGCTTTGCTGGCGTCGCCCAACAGCGTTTCGACTTCAGTGGGCCTGAAGTAGCGCGGATCCACGGCGACGATGGGGCGCCGAGTTTCAAGGGGCAAGGTACAAGGCTCAAGGAAACCTTTTTCTTCAATGCCTTTGCCTTCCCAGCAGATTTTCATGCCCAGTTCCTGCGCGGCGGCGTTGACGAAGTCGCGCACGCTGTATTGCTCGCCGGTGGCGATGACGAAGTCTTCCGGCTCAGGCTGCTGCAACATCAGCCACATGGCTTCGACGTAGTCCCGAGCATGACCCCAGTCCCGCTTGGCGTCGAGGTTGCCCAGGTAGAGACACGTTTGCAGTCCCAATTTGATGCGCGCAAGTCCTCTGGTGATCTTGCGCGTGACAAACGTTTCACCGCGGATGGGCGATTCGTGGTTGAAGAGGATGCCGTTACACGCGAAGATTCCGTAGGCTTCACGGTAGTTGACGGTGATCCAGTAGGCGTAGAGCTTGGCTGCCGCGTACGGGCTGCGCGGGTAGAAGGGTGTGGTCTCTTTTTGCGGGATTTCTTGGACTTTGCCAAAGAGTTCTGAGGTCGAGGCTTGGTAGAAGCGCGTCTGTTTCGTCAGACCCAACGTGCGAATCGCTTCCAGAATGCGCAAGGTCCCCAACGCATCCGCATTGGCGGTGTATTCCGGCTCTTCGAAAGAAACCGCTACATGGCTTTGCGCAGCAAGGTTGTAGATTTCGTCTGGCTGCACTTTCTGGATGATGTGCATGAGGCTGGACGAGTCGGTCATGTCCCCATGGTGGAGAAAGAACCGGGTTTGACCCTCGCGCGGATCGATGAACAGGTGGTCGATACGTTGGGTATTGAAGAGACTCGTTCGCCGCTTGATGCCGTGCACTTCGTAGCCTTTGGCGAGCAAAAATTCGGCAAGATAGGCCCCATCTTGCCCGGTGATCCCTGTGATGAGCGCTTTTTTCATACTAGGCTTTCCTTCCGTATTGGTCTTCGATACGGACGATATCGTCTTCGCCCAGGTATTCACCACATTGCACCTCGATCATGATCAACGGGATGGTGCCCGGGTTCATGAGACGGTGCGGTTGTCCGGCAGGAATATAGGTCGATTCGTTGGGTCTCACGAAGAATTCTTGCGTGCCATTGATGACTTTTGCCATACCCGTGACGACAACCCAGTGTTCCGAGCGGTGGTGGTGTAGCTGTAAGCTGAGGCTGGCTCCCGGTTTGACCTCGATGCGTTTGATTTTGAAGCGGTGCCCCTCTTCGAGCACGGTATAACTCCCCCACGGACGGTAAACGGTGCGGTGGACGCGGTACGCGTCGTGGTTGCGATCCTTGAGCTGCTGGACGATCCGTTTCACGTCCTGTGCTTTGTCTTTGTGGGCAACGAGCGTGGCATCTGGGGTATCGACAATGATGAGGTCTTTGACACCCACGGCCGCAACGAGATGCGCTTCGCTCAGAACGAAAGTGTGGCGGCAATCCAAAAGCATCGTCTCCCCGATGCAGCGGTTGCCCGCATCGTCGGCTTGGGTTAGCTCGGCCAGCGCGTTCCATGAGCCAATATCGCTCCAACCCAAGTCGCAGGGAACCACCGCAACGTTCGCGGCCTTTTCCATCAACGCGTAGTCGATGGAGATGTCGGGCAATTCTCCGAACAGCGCATTCGGGAGTTCAACCGGGTTTGCCGCCGTTTCGGTCTGCTGCCAAACGCTACGCGCAGCTGCAAGAAGATCCGGGCAGGTCGTTTCCATTGCGGTAAGCAGCGCCTCTGCGGTAAAGCAGAACATGCCCGCATTCCAGTAAAAGCGGCCAGAGGCAAGATACTCTTCGGCACGCATCGCGTCTGGCTTTTCGACAAATCGCTGCGCTTTCAATCCGGTGCCGTGTGCGATTGATTCGCCTACTTCGATGTACCCAAAGCCTGTTTCTGGAGCAGTTGGTTTGACCCCAAAGGTGACCAGCCATCCTTGTTGCGCCAACGTTACAGCCGCAACGACGGCCTGGTGAAAAGCTTCGAGCTTTTCGATCAGGTGATCGGCCGGCAGGATGAGCAAGGGCGTGTGTGGCCCAAAATGTCCCTGGGCGTAGAGCCCTGCAAGTGCTATGGCTGGTGCGGTATTGCGCCCACAGGGTTCGAGCAAGTAGAGCGGTTCGACCGAGGCAGCCAGGGATCGATATTCGTCTTTGGTTTGAAAATAGTAGTCCCGGTTCGTAACAGTGAGAATGCGTTGTACGCCCGGCAGGCTCGCCGCACGCAGAAAGGTTTTTTGCAACAGACTCTGCCCATCCGGTAGCCGAATGAAGGGCTTGGGGTGCGCTTCGCGCGATATCGGCCACAACCGCGTACCGGCACCACCAGAAAGAACGATAGGGATAAGGTCACATGTCACTTCAGGCACCACTCTGTCCAAAGGGTGCGCACCGCCGTCAGCCAATGCGGGGCGAAGCTTTTTGGGTTGCCAGCCAAGGATTGGAGTAATGTCGAGCGTAAGGTTTTGCGGTAGGCGATCAGTCGTTTCGAGTCGTTCGCCAGAGCGACCGCCTTGGCTACATAATCCTGACGACTGGCAGCGATGAGTTCATCCAAACCCATTGCATGGAGGTACCCAGCAGTCATCCGTCCTGAGAAGCGATCACTGTACAGTGTGATCGTAGGCACGCCCATAAAAAGCGTTTCCAAGGTAGTTGTTGCACCATTGTAAGGGAATGGATCGAGCGCAATATCCGCTTCACTCCAATATTCGAGTGCTTCCCGACGGTTAGGAATCGAACCAACCAGCCTGATGCGCTCAGATGAAATACCTCTTTCGGAAAAAGCAGTGCGCAATCTTTCTTGCACTTTGGGATCATTGATTTGCCGGTATTTGAGCAAGATCTGAGCGTTGGGGACGTGACGCAGAATTTCCGCCCAGGTTTCGATCACCTGTTCGTTGAGCTTGATCAGGTTGTTGAAGCTGGCAAAAGTCACATAGCCACGCTCCAGCGACGGCGGCGGAGCGATTTTCGCCGCCAAGTCCGTTTGTAGATCAAGTGAAGCGATTACCGGCAGCCGGACGAGCCGTTCGTCGTAGAAACGCTGATCCGCATCGGGAACGGTTGTTGCATCCACAAGGAGTGCGTCGACGGTGTCGAGGCCTGTGGAGGTGACAAACCCCAACCACGTCACCTGCACCGGCGCCGGCTTCTTGGCAAACACGTCCAGCCGGTGGTAGCCGGTGTGGCCCGAGAGGTCGATGAGGATGTCGATGCCGTCGGCGCGGATGAGTTCGCACGCCTGTTCGGTCGAGAATTCGGCGATGGTGCGCCAGTGATCCACCGCGGCCTTGATGCGCGCGGTCATGTCGTCGCTGGCGATGTGGTTGTGGTAGGCATAGACCTCGACTTGTTCGCGCGGCAGGTGTTCGAAAAGCCCGACGGTGAAGTAGGCCACCGGATGGCGCCGGAAATCGCCGGAGACAAAGCCCACTTTGAGGCGTTTCTCCGGGTTACGGTCGTTGGGCCAGTCGGTGTAGGGGGCGCCAACGCGGTTTTGGATGTGGCGGCCGTAGGCGAGCGCGGCCTGGTAGATCTCTTCTGGGGTGCTGTCGGGGTCGTAGTTGAGGGCAAATATGTAGCTGGTGGCGATGTCGGTGTCGTCTGGGGCGAGCTCATAGGCGCGCCGCAAGAGGTCTCGCGCTTTTTTGCGCTCGCCCATGTCGGCGTAGAGGCTGGCAAGCCCTGAGAGCGCCTGCACCGATTCGGGTTGCAGAGAGAGGGCTTTTTCGTAGGCGGCCTGGGCCGCGGCGCGGTCGTTTTCGTGCTGCGCCTTGAGGATGCCTTCGGCCACGAAGAGCTGCGGGAGTTTCGGGTTGAGGCTCTGGGCGACGGCGAGGTGGTTTTTCGCAAGCGCCAGGTATTCGCCGCGTGGGGCGCCGTGTTGGATTTGGGTGAGCAGCGCAAGCGCCAGGTTGGCCTGGGCCTCGGCCATGCCGGGGGCGAGCAGCACGGCGGCGCGGTAGCACTCGATGGCCTTGGCCGGCCGCGCGGTGGCCAGGTAGGCGTTGCCAAGGTTGTTCAGTATCGAGGCATTGCGCGTGTCGAGCGCACGGGCTTCTTCGAGTACGGCCACGGCCTTGTGCGCGTCGCCGGTTTCAAGCAGCAGCGCGCCTTTGATGTTGAGCGCTTCGGGGTGGCGGCTTTTGTCGAGCACGGCCTCGATGGCGGCAAGCGCTTGCCGCTTCTTGCCGCAGAGTTTGAGCAGGTTGGCGCGGTTGATGGCAGCACCGACGTAGTTGGGGTCGAGGGCCAGCGCTGCGTCGAGCGCGGCGGAGGCCTCGTCGAAGCGGCCCTCGTTCATCAACGCATCGGCAAGGTTGGAGTAGGCTTCCTTGAAGTTGGGGTTGAGTTCGACGGCTTTTTGATAGGCAGCGATGCGCTCGGGGTTTTTCGGCGCACCCAGGGGTTTCAAAAGCACGCCGCGGTTGTTCCAAAAACCCGCCTCGCGTGGGTTCAATTCGATGGCGCGATCGATGGCCTTGAGGGCTTCGTCATGAAGCCCGCGCTTGTGCTGCAATACCGCCAGCCCCTGCCAGGCGGCGGCGTTGGCCGGGTCGGCTTGCAGCACGGCCTTGATGAGGGGTTCGGCCTGGTCGAGCTGGTTTTGCAGGATCAGCGGGTAGGCGCGGCTCAGAAGCGTGGCGGCGTTGCTGGCGCTGGCTTGCACGCGGGCGTTGGGGTCGTGGCGGGCGGCCTCCAGCAGCGCGGCTTCGGCTTCTTCGCGTCGGTTGAGGCGCGTGTTGGCTTCGGCGATCGCGCGCCAGTAGAGGTGACGCTGGCGGCGCAGGTCTTCGACGGCCGGGCGCAAGTCGAGGCAGCGCAGGGCCTCGTGAAAATAGACGCGGGCGGAGGCCGGGTCGTTGTCGGCCAGCGCCGCCTCACCGCGCAAGGCCCAGGCGTTGGGCTCTTCGGGGCGGTTCAGGAGGACGAAGCGGGCAAGGATCTCGGCTTCCAGCAGCCAGTGGTTGTCCAGCGCGCGGCGGATGGCGGCCAGCGCTTCGCCGAGCTCGAGCTTGTCGCCCAGGCCGAGGCGGGTTTTGGCGCGCTCCAGTGGTGACATCGCCGTGTCGGCGGGGCTGACTTTGGGGCGGGACACCGCGGCGCGCGGCGCACGGGCGAGTTTTTTGCTCATGGCGTGCAACTCTCCTTCAGCAACGCTGACGTCAGCGGGCACGCGTCGTGCCGGCGCTGGCGTCAGCGCTGAATCAACCCCCACAGGGGTGGCGGGCAGGCAGGCCGTCGAAAAAACGCCCCAGAGGCCAGCCTCTGGGGCGCAACGGTCGCTCACCCAGGGCCAGGCAGGCGCCTGCCCTGAGTGCAGCCATCAGGCGAAGCTGAAGTTTTCGATCTTCAGGTCCGCAATCCCCGTCAGGGTGATGTTTTCCAGCGTGGCGATCTTTTCGACGACGACGTCGGTGCCGGTGCCGGCGTCTGAATCGTAGGCAATCCACACCTCGGTCAGGCCGGTGTTGTTGTTGAACAGCACGGCGATGGCGGTGTCGTTGTTGCTGATGCTGAACGCGACATCGGTGCCAGTGCCGTTGGCGATCTTCGCGGCATCGAAGGCGCCCAGCTTGAACAGGCCTTTCTCACCGGTGCCGCCAGTAAGCGCGGCCTGCCCGTTGGTGTTGGCGCTGGCAAAGCTCGTCGCAAAGCCCGTGACCACCCAACCGGTGAGGTTCAGCACATCACCACCCGTGCCGGCGGTGAAGTCGGTGATGACGATTTTTTGCGCTTGGCCCGTGCCCGTGGCGGCATCCGGAGCGTACAGATACACCGTATCCGACCCTGCCCCGGTGGTGATGGTGATCTCGTTGGTGATGATGGCCGTACCCGTGCCGGCAATGCCCACATACACCTTGTCCGCGCCATCGCCCAGGTCAACCGTCGAGCCCTTGCCGGCAGCAGTGACGTTGCCGAGCTTGACCACGTCGTCGCCCGCGCCGGTGGTGATGGTCACCTTGGCCGAGGAGGATTCGAGGGTGGTAGCACCGCCGTAGGCCGTCGAGGAGTCGCCGAAAACAATAGTGTCTTTGCCCGCGCCGGTGGTGATGCTGATCTCGCCAGAAATATTGGCGGTTGCGCTGCCATCGCCTGTCACCACGATGGTGTTGTCACCATCGCCAGCGTCCGCCACCAGCTTGGCACCCGCAAGCGTCGAGCCGAAGGTCAGCGTATCCTTGCCGCTGCCGGTGGTCACCGACAGGGTTTCGATGGTCGAGGTGCCGGTATCCAACTGGACCTGCGACAGGTCGAGCGTAAGATCGCCTGTGGCCGTGCCGGCGTTGACCGTGACATTCTTGCCCGAGGCGTAGGTAACAGCGCTCGTACCGACGAAGTCGATGGCGTGCTTGCCCGTGCCTTCGATGTTCAGGGTTTCGAACTTGGTGGCGGTGGCGAGGCGGAGCGTGAGCTTGGTGTCGCCACTGATGTTGATCGTCTTGGCGGCGTTGGCTTCGAAGCCGCCGTTCGAGGCCGTATCACCCAGCTGGTGGCCGGTGGAGTCGCCGCCCTTGGAGACGATGTTGACGGTTTCGATGTCGTTGACCGCAAACGCGGCGTTGCCGAAGCTGATGTTGGTGGCGTCGGTCTTGTGATCCAGCACCAGGGTGAGGCTGTCGTTGGTGCCCGTGGCTGCGACCTTGACGCTCAGGCTGTCGGCGCTACCGCCGGTAAAGCTATCAACGATGGTGACGGTGGCGCCGTTGGCAATGCCGGAGACGTTGACATCGCCCGTGCCACGCAAAACGAGGTTGGAGTAACCCGCCGCTTGAGCCAGGCTCGTGACTTGGGTTGTCGCCGCGCCACGATCAATGTCCAGCGTCAGCGCGCCAGTGCCGGTTTTTTCAACCGTCTTGGTGCTGATGGTGGCGTGATCGACCTTCAGCGTCAGCGCTTGGTCACCCGTCACCGTGAACTTCGTAATGCCGGCGGCAGAGGCGTAGCCGGTGCTGGTGCCATCGTAATCGGTGGTGCCGACGGTCAGGGTGTTGGCGGCGGTGCCGGCCGAGTTGATGGTGAGCTGCTCGAGGCTGCCGGTGTTGGCGGTGCCTTCGATGTTGATCTGCACCGCGGCCTTGGAGCCCGCGCCGTTCAAGTTGACCTTGAGCGTTTCGGGGTTGCTGGAGCTGGTGCCAGCCAGGGTGTCGAAGGCGACGGTCAGGGTCTTGTCGTAGCCGCCGGTGAGCGTCACTTCAGGGGCGGTGGCAGCGACGTTGGAGAGCACGCCATTTTGCGTACCGGAAATCTCAACCGTCTTGGCGCCGGTGATGCCGGCAAAATCCAGACCCGCACCGTTGCCCGCCAGATTCAGCTTCAGGGTTTCGATGTTGGTCAGGTTAGCTGGAATCGGAGTGGTTCCGGTCAGCGTGGCGTTGAGCACGTCGTTGTCGGTGGTAGAACCGTCGACCAGGATGTCACCGTTGCTGAAGGTACCACCGGCGGCGTTGACCGTCTCGTTGCCACTCGTGAACTTGAAGGTGCTGGTCACGCTACCACCGTTGAGGAAGGCGGTGGTGGTGTCGGCGTAGTCGTTGCCCGTAGTGAGCGTGAAGATTTGGCCAGTAGGTGCCGATTTGATCGGATCGGTGGGGTCGGCAATCGTTGTCTGAACTACCAACTTCACTTCGTCTGCGGTCTTGAGCGTTGCGGGGCTAGAAGTGACACCCGCGAGGAACGTGCGCGCAGCTTGGGCATCAGTGTCGCCCGCGTAGGTGGCGGCAAAGGTGGTGCCAGTGCCGAAGTCGGAACTGGTCATCGCGCGGCCGTCGACGGCTTCGGTGAAGCGGTTCGCAACGGTGACTTTATTGTTGATCGCAACCAGGTCGTCACCTTGGGCGCCGTTGAGGATGTCCAGAGCGATCGAGCCGGGGGTGAAGCGGCCTTCCGCGAAGCCGTTCACATAGAACTGTTTCCCGGCAGCGTCGGGGGCACGGTTGAAGAGCGCTTGGTAGATGGCGTCGACGACGTTGCCAATGGTGTTGGCGTTGATGGTGCCATAGAGCGCTTGTGCCTCAGCGGAGGTGGCAAAAGCATCAATGATGCCCGAAAGACTCCCGCCGGCAGCGTCCAGCCGCGAAGCCCAGTAGACGAGACCACTGGGGTCAGCAGGACGCTGATAGAAAGCGATGTAGAGTTTTTTGAACGGTGTTGAAATAGGTTGAAGCAGCCATCTGATTTCTCCTCGTTGAGTGACACAAAATGCAGAACGCCGGTACTGACCCTTATATCTTAGCAAAGCGGTTCGGATTGTCAATAGCGCGGTGGCGCGAGACCGGCAAAAGGGGGCGAAAGAGAGGGGTGGTTGTTGTATTATTGCAACAGTTGGGCTAAGGAGATGTGGCGGTGGAGAGCCGGGCGGTGTTGTGGCGGTTGGTGCGGGCGCAGTGGTTGGACCGCTACGCGGGGACGTGGGCGGGTGCGGTGTGGGGCGGGGTGCTGCCGTTGGCGCAGATGGGGGTCTTTTGGTTGGTCTTTTCGGAGTGGATGGCGCCGCGGCTAGGGGCGCTTGAGGGGGTGTTGGGGCGCGGGGGGTACGCGGTCTATCTCTTGACGGGGCTTATTTTTTGGTGGTGGTGGGGGAATGGGTTGCAGCGGGCGGCGGGGGCGATTGCCGACGGGGCGGGGTTGGCGAAGAAGACGCCGATCCGGCTGTGGTGGTTGGTGGCGGCGGTGGTGGTGGCGGAGGGGTTGAGCGCGGGGTTGGCGCTGGCGGTGCTCTTGGTGGGGTTGGCGGCGGTGGGGTATGTGGGGGTGAGTTGGCTTGTGGTGCCGGTGCTTGCGGCGGTGATGGTGTGGGTGCTCTTTTGGTTGGGGTTGCTGTTGGCGGTGGTGACGGTGTTTGTCCCGGATGTGCGGGAGGTGTTGGGGTTGGTGTTGGGGTTGTGGTTTTGGCTGACGCCCGTGGTGTATCTGCCCGAAGGTGCGCCGGAGGTGCTGCGGTGGGCGTTGGCGGTGAATCCCGCGGCGTGGGTGGTGGAGGTGGCGCACGCGGCGGTGGTGTGGGGGCGGTGGCCGGATTGGCAGTTGGTCGCGAAGTTGGGGGTGTTTGCGGCGGTGGTGGCGGCGGGGTCGTGGTGGGTGTGGCGGCGGGCGCACGGCGCGGTGCGCGACGTGTTGTGAGGGGGCTGGGATGAGTGCGGTGTGGTTGTGGTGTGTGGGGGTGGGGAAGCGTTTTGCGCACTATCGGCGGCCGGCGGATCGGTTGTGGGAGGCGCTCACGGGGCGGCAGCGCCACACGGTGCAGTGGGCGGTGCGGGGGGTGGATCTGGAGGTGGCGGCAGGGGAGTCAGTGGCGATCATCGGGCGGAATGGCGCGGGGAAGTCGACGCTGTTGAAGCTCGTGATGGGGGTGTTGGTTCCCGACGAGGGGCGGGTGGAGCGAAGCGGCCGGGTGACGGGGTTGTTGGAGCTCGGGGCGGGGTTTGACGCGCGGTTGAGCGGGCGGGAGAATCTGCGGTTGAATGGGTTGCTGTTGGGGATGACGGAGGAGGAGGTGCGGCGGCAGGAGGAGGCGATCGTCGCGTTTGCGGAGTTGGAGGGGGCGATCGATTGGCCGTTGCGGTCCTATTCGTCGGGGATGGTGATGCGGTTGGGGTTTGCGGTGGCGGCGCACGCGGGGGCGCGGTGTCTGGTGGTGGATGAGGCGTTGGCGGTGGGGGACGCGGCGTTTCAGCAGAAGTGTTGGGATTTTTTGCGGCGGTTCAAGGGGGAGGGGGGGAGTTTGCTGCTGGTGTCGCACGATTTGAACGCGGTGCGGCAGGTCGCGGACCGGGCGGTGTTGCTGGAGGCTGGAACGGTGCGGGCGAGCGGGGCGGTGGAGCCGGTGGTGACGGAGTATCTGCGGTTGGTGGGGGGGGAGAGGGTCGAGGAGGTGGCGGCCGGCGGGTTTGGGAGCGGCGAGGTGCGGTTTTGCGCGCCGCCGGTGCTCGCGGTGGGCGGGGTGGCGGTGCGGCAGGTGGCGTGCGGCGAGGAGGTGGAGCTGGTGTTGCCGGTGGCGGCAGCGGAGGATGTGGCGGAGGTGAGCGTGGGGTTTGCGGTGCGCGACCGCTTTGGGGTGGAGGTTTTCGGGATGAATTCGTGGCAGTGGGGGCGGGTCTTTTCGTGGCGCGCGGGGGAGCGGGGGGAGGTGCGGGTGCGGTGGCGGTGCGAGTTGGCGCCGGGGGGGTATACGGTGACGGTGGCGCTCCACCCGGGGGCGCACCATGTGGGGCGGTGTTTTCATTGGTGGGAGCGGGCGTTGAGTTTTGAGGTGGCGGGGGTGGTGGGGCCGCCGTTTGCGGGGGTGGTGCGGTTGCCGGTGCGCGATTTTGCGTGGGTGGCGGATGGTGATGGGGCGTGTGGTGCGTGAGATGGGTGAGGCTGGTATGACGACAGAGTGGCAGCAGGTGTTGCAGCGGTTGGCGGAGGAGACGGGGGCGCGGCTGGCGGCAGCGGAGCAGCGGATCGCGGTGCCGGCGGCGCGGGGGCAAAGGGGGGCGGTGTGGCCGAGTGGCCCCGTGGACCGGTGGTGGTTTGCGTTGGTGCCGGAGGGGGAGTTTTTGGCCGCAGCCTACGCGGTGGTGTTGGGGCGGGCGGTGGATGCGAGCGGCGCGGCGGCTTACAGCGGGTGGACGGGGAGTTGGTTGGGGCGGATCGCGGTGTTGGCAGCGCTCGTCGAAAGCCCCGAGGGGCGGAGCAAGGGGGCGGCGGTGGCGGGGGTGCGCCGCTGGGCGCGGGTGTGGCATGTGCTGCAGCGGTGGGGGGCAGAGCGGCTGAGCGCGCGCTTGAGCGATCTACTCTGGCGGCGGGACGCGCTGCGCGCGCTGGCGTTTGGGGTGGCGCGGTGGGAGGCGGCCGAGCGCGAAGAGGAGGCGGAGTGGGCGCGGTGGCGCGCGTGGGGGGAGGGGGTGGCGCAGGCGCTTGAGCGGCTGGAAGCAGCGACGGCGAAGGAGTTGGGGCGGTTGTTTGGGGAGGTGGGGCGGCTCAATGAGGAGGTGGCGGCGGTGCGCACGACGGCGGTGGAGGGGGCGCGGCTGGTGGCGGCGAGCGAGCGCGGTGGGAGTATCACGGAGGCGGGGGCGGCTGGGAGTGCGGGCGCCGCTTCTCCGGTGGGCGAGGCGGTGGTGGAGCGGTTCTATCGCGATCTGGAGGATTCGTTTCGCGACGCTGCTTTGGTGACGGAGCGGGTGCGGGGGTATCTGCCGTGGGTCGCGCCTTATCTGGGGGAGCTGGTGGTCGATTTGGGGTGTGGCCGCGGGGATTGGTTGGCGGTGGCGCAGGGGCATGGGCACCGGGTGTTGGGGGTGGAGCCAAGTAAGACGTTGGCCGAGGAGGCGGTGGCGCGCGGGGTGCCGGTGGTGGTTGCGGATGGGCTTGAGTGGCTGCGGGGGCAGCCGGAGGGGAGTGTCGCGGTGGTCTCGGCGCTTCATGTGTTGGAGCATCTGCCCTTTGCGGCGGTGTTGGCGTGGCTCATTGAGGCGTTTCGGGTGGTGCGGCCTGGGGGGTTGGTCTTTTTCGAGACGCCGAACCCGGAGAACGGTTATGTGGCGACGCACCACTTTTTCAATGATCCGACGCACCTGCGGCCGCTCACGCCTGAGTTGTTGGCGTTTGCGTTGCGCTGGGCGGGGTTTGACGCGGTGGAGGTGGTGCGGTTGCATCCGCTTCCCGGGCGGATCGAGGCGAGCGATCCGGCCTCCGAGCGGTTGAACGGGTGGTTGCACGGGGCGCAGGATTTTTGTGTGCGCGGGGTGAAGCGATGAGGGTGTTGGTGACGGCAACGCATGTGCCCTTTGTCCAGGGGGGGGCGGAGGCCCATATGGCGGGGTTGGTGGCGGCCCTTCGCGCGGCGGGGCACGAGGCGGAGCTCTTGCGGGTGCCGTTCCGTTTTTGGCCCGAGGAGGCGGTGGCGGCGGGGATGCGCTTTTGCGCGCAGTTCGATTTGGGGCGGCTTTCGGGGCCGTCGCCCGATCTGGTGGTGGGGTTGCAGTTTCCGGCCTACGGGATGGTGCATCCGCGCTCGGTGGTGTGGGTGATGCATCAGCATCGGGCGGTCTATGAGCTGTTGGGGAGTGTGGTGCCGGAGACGCCGGCGCTTTTGGCGTTGCGCGACGAGGTGGTGGCGTTTGACAACCGGGCGTTTGCCGCCGCCGAGCGGTTGTTTGCCAATTCGCGGCGGGTAGCGGAGCGGATGTTGGCGTTTAATGGGGTCACGGCCGAGCCGCTCTACCATCCGCCGCCCGACGCGGAGCGGTTTGGGTGTGCAGGGGATGAGGGGTATATCTTTTTCCCGAGCCGCTTGGAGCGGTTGAAGCGGCAGTGGTTGTTGATCGAGGCGGCGCGGTTGGTGCGCGCGCCGGTGCGGTTTGTGCTGACCGGCACGGGGGGGCAGGAGGCGGAGTTGCGGCGGTTGATCGCGCAGTATGGGCTTGGGGACCGGGTGTGGTTACGCGGCCATTGTTCGCGCGCGGAGCAGTTGGGGTGGTACGCGCACGCGACGGCGGTCTTTTTCGGGCCGCACGACGAGGATTTGGGGTATGTGACGCTTGAGGCGATGTTGGCGAGTAAAGCAGTGATTACGTGCACCGATTCGGGCGGGCCGTTGGAGTTTGTGGTGGATGGGGGGACGGGGTGGGTGGTGGCGCCTGAGCCGGAGGCGGTTGCGGAGGCCGTGGAGGCGGCGTGGGCGAACCGCGCCCGCACACGCGAGATGGGGGCGGCAGGGCGGGAGCGGTACCTGACGATGGGGATCAGTTGGGAGCGGGTGGTGGCGCGGCTGTTGGGCGAGGAGTAGCGGGATGCGGGTGGCGGTGGTGGCACCGAGCGGGGTGCCTTTTGTTTTTGGGGGGGCGGAGCGGTTTTGGTGGGATTTGTGTCGGGCGTTGCAGCGGGAGACGGCGCACGAGGTGGAGTTGCTGAAGGTGGTGGCGCCGGAGCGGACCTTTTGGGAGGTGGTGGCGAGTTACGAGGCCTTTTTTCGGTTGGACCTGAGCCACTTTGATCTGGTGGTGGCGACGAAGTATCCGGCGTGGATGGTGGGGCATCCGAATAAGGTGGTCTATCTGCAGCATCCGTTGCGGGGGTTGTATGAGACCTATCCGGAGGGGCTGCCGCTTGAGGTGGCGTGGCCGGCAGGGGAGGAGTGGCAGGCGGTGCGGGCGGTGCTGGCGGGGGAGCCGACACGGGAGGCGGCGGCGGAGCTCTTTGCGGCGCTTGCCCGGTTGCGCGCGGCGGTGGGGGAGGGGCACGAGGCGTTTCGCTTGCCGTCGCCGCTTTTGCGGGCGTGCGTCCGCTTTTGGGATCGGGTGGGGTTGGCGCGAGGGGAGGTGCGGCGGTACGGGGCGATCTCCGAGCGGGTGCGGACGCGCCCGGGCTATTTTCCGCCTGAGGCGGCGGTGTGGGTTGCGCCCCATCCTTCGGGGTTGCGGGTGGTGCCGCGGGTGCATCACGGGCGGCGGGAGGTGGTGTTCGTTGCAGCGAGCCGGTGGGATCGGCCGAAGCGGTTGGATTGGGTGGTGGAGGCGTTTCGCGGCGTCGCGGGGGCGGCGGAGTTGCGCTTGGTGGGGTGGGGGCCGGAGGAGGGGCGGCTGCGGGCGTTGGCGGCAGGGGATGAGCGGATCCGCTTTTTGGGGCGGTTGAGCGACGCGGCATTGGCCGAGGCGTATGCGGAGGCCGATGTGGCGGTCTTTGTGCCGTTTGACGAGGATATGGGGTTGGTGACGCTCGAGGCGATGGGGGCGGGGTGCCCGGTGGTGACGACGGCCGATAGCGGTGGGGTGCGGGAGTTTGTCCGCGACGGGGTGAATGGGTGGGTGTGCGCGCCGTCGGTCGCGGCGCTGCGCGAACGGTTGGCGGCGGTGGTGGCTGACCCCGAGGGGGCGCGGGCGTTGGCTGTGGGGGCGGTGGCAACCGCAGGCGAGGTGCGCTGGGGGAGGGTCTTCGCGGCGTTGGGGTTGGCGGAGCGGCCGCCGGGGGAGTTGGTGGTGGTGTCGCCATTTCCGTTGCGGCCACCGTTGAGCGGCGGGCCGCGGCGGGTCTGGTCGCTCTACCGGGGGTTAAGCGCCTTTGTACCGGTGCGGGTGGTCTGTTTCGGCGGCGAGGCGGGACGGCGGGTGGTGGAGGGGCAGTTTGTCGTCGAGGAGCTGGGGACGCCTGAGGGGTTTGCGGCGCTGGCGAAGGAGTGGAGCCAGAAGCTCGGGGTGTCGGCAGGGGATTGGGCGTTGTGGGCGCACGGGGAGTTGTGGCAGGAGGTGCGCTGGCAGGTGGCGGGGCGGTTGAGTGGCGCGCGGGCGGTGGTGCTCACCCATCCGTATGGGGCGGTGCTGTTGCCCGGGGCGTGGCAGGGGCCGGTGATCTACGACGCGCACAACGTGGAGTGGGCGTTGAAGCAGGGCATGTGGCGCGGCGAGGAGGCGGAAGAGGCGCTGGCGTGGTTGAGCGCAGCCGAGTATGGGGTGGTGCGGCGGGCGGCCGAGGTGTGGTGTGTTTCAGAGGAGGATCGGGAGACTTTCGCGCGCCATTGGCCGGAGTTAGTGGCGGGGCGGTCGTGGCGGTGTGTGCCGAACGGCTGGGCGCCGGAGGAGCGCGCTTTTCTGCTCGCCGGGGAAAAAGTGGCGCTGCGTGCGCGCGCAGGCGTCTCCGAGCCCGAGCGGCCAGCGGGGGTGTTTGTGGGGTCGTGGCACGAGCCGAATGTTGAGGCGGCGCTCTGGTGGTTGCGCGAGGCGGTGCCGCAGTTGCCGGGGTGGCACCACTGGTTGGTGGGGGGGGTGTGTCATCACCCCGAGGTGGCGGCAGCAGCGGCGGCGCACGGGGTGGTGGCGTGGGGGGTGGTGGATGAGGCGCAGTTGCGCGGGCTTTTGGCGGCAGCCGATGTGGGGTGGAATCCGATGGTGCTCGGGTCGGGGAGCAATTTGAAGGTGCTCGATTACGTGGGGAGCGGTGCGGTGGTGGTGAGTACGCCCTTTGGTTTGCGCGGGTTCGAGTTTTTGCACAAGGAGCAGTTGGCGGTGGTGGCAGCGCGCGAGGAGCTCCCTCAGTTGTTGCGCGGTTGGGATTCTGCAGCGTGGGACGAAGCGCGCGTGCGGGCGCGGGAGGGGGCGATGCGCTTCTCCTGGCGGGTGGTGGCCGACGGGGCGTGGGCAGGGTTGCAGCGCTTGTGGTTTGCGGAGGCGCAGTGAGTCGCTTGCCGGTGGTCTTCGAGGGGGAGACGTGGCGGTGGCCGCGCACGGGGGTGGGGCGGTTCGCGTTCGGTTTGGGTCAGGGGTTGGCGGCCGTTGCCGAGGAGGAGCAGCTGGCGCTCATGGTGTGGGCGGGAGGGCGCCTGTGGCCGGCGGAGGAGGCGGTGCGGCGGTTTGCCGAGCGGCGGTGGTCCGACGCAGTGGTGGCCGCGGCGCGGCGGGTGGCGCGGGGGTTGGGGGCTGGGGTGGTGCGGCAGGCGTGGCGCGCGTGGCAGGCAAGGCGGTGGCACGCAGCGGCGCGCGGAGAGGGCTTGGCGCCGGTGGGAGGGGCAGGGGCGACGGAGGGGTTTGCGGGGGCGCACCCCATGCGGGAGGGAGTGTGGTGGGCACCCAATTTTGTCCCGTGCGTGTGGGGGGGCGGGAGGCGGCTGGTGGTGACGGTGCACGATCTCTCTTGCTTCGACCATCCGGAATGGCATCCGGCGGAGCGGGTGCGGATCATGCAGGAGCAGCTGCCGCGAGCGCTTAACGAGGCGCAGGTGGTGACGGTGGTCTCGGAGGCAACGAAGCACCGGTTGCAGGCGTGGTTTGGTGTGCCCGATGAGCGGGTGGTGGTGACCTATCCCGGGGTCGATCGGGTCTTTGCGCCGGTGGGGGAGAAGGAGGCGCAGCGCTGGCTCTCCCGGGCAGGGGTGGTGCCGCAACGCTATTTTTTGGGGGTAGGGACGATTGAGCCGCGCAAGAATTGGCTGACGGTGTTGCGGGCGTATGCGATGCTGCCGCGGCGGGTGCGGGAGGGGTGGCCGCTTCTGGTGGTGGGGATGAAGGGGTGGATGACCGACGCGATCGAAGCGCTCGCGGCGCCGCTTCGGGCAGAGGGGTCGGTGCGCTTTTTGGGTTTTGTGCCCGACGAGGGGTTGGCGGCGCTCTATACGCATACCGCGGGGTTTTTCTATCTGTCGTTTTATGAGGGGTTTGGGCTGCCGCCCGTGGAGGCGATGGCGTGTGGGGCGCCGGTGGTGGTAGGCAATCAAAGCTCCTTGCCCGAGGTGGTGGGGGATGCGGGGTTGTTGTTGCCGCCCGAAGACGGCGACGCGGTGCGGGAGACGATGGTGCGGTTGGCTGAGGATGAGGCGCTCCGGCAGGCGTTGGCGCAAAGGGGGATTGCGCGGGCGCAGCGCTTTACGTGGGCGGCGTGCGCCGCGGCGGCGGTGCGGGCGGTGCGGCTCGCGGCGGGGTAGCGCGGTTTATGCCCGCCCGTAGTCGTCGGCAAAGCGGACGATGTCGTCTTCGCCGAGGTATTCGCCGGTTTGCACTTCGATGAGGATCAGGGGGATTTTTCCGGGGTTTTCGAGGCGGTGTTTGTGGCCGGCGGGGATGAAGGTCGATTGGTTGGTGTGGATCAGTTTTTCGGAGTCGCCGTTGGTGATGCGGGCGACCCCCTGGACCACGATCCAGTGTTCAGAGCGGTGGTGGTGCATCTGGAGCGACAGGCTCGCGCCGGGGCGCACTTCGATCCTTTTGATTTTGAAGCCCGGGCCCTCTTCGAGGACTGTGTAGCTCCCCCACGGGCGAAAAACGGTGCGGTGGTGGCGGTAGGTGTCGTGGCCCCGTTTTTTGAGGTGGGCGACGATCTCTTTGACCTGTTGCGTTTTGTCGGGGTGGGCGACGAGCGTGGCGTCGGGGGTGTCGACGATGATGAGGTTCTCCACCCCCACGGTGGCGACGAGATGCTCTTCGCTCTGGACGAAGGTGTTGCGCGTGTCGATGAGGAGCGCTTCGCCCAGGGTGCGGTTGCCGTGTTCGTCGGAGGGAAGGAGCGCGGCCAAGGCGTTCCACGAGCCGATGTCGTTCCAGCCGATGGCGCAGGGGACTACCGCGAGGTTCGTCGCGTGCTCCATCACGGCGTAGTCGAGCGAGATGTCGGGGAGCTGGGCAAAGGGTTCGCGGGGGAGTTCAACGGGCGGGGGCGCGGTGGGGTGGGTTGCTGGGGGGAGGCTGGCGAGGGTCTGCTCCCAGACGGCGCGCGCGGCGGCAAGGAGTTCGGGGGCGTGGTGCGCGAACGCTTCGAGGATCGCTTCGGCGGTGAAGAGGAAGATCCCGGCGTTCCAGTAGTAGCGGCCGGTTGCGACCATCTCGCGGGCGCGCTCGGCGGTGGGTTTTTCGACGAAGCGGCGGACAGCGAGGGGGAGGGGTTGCTCGCGCGCGGCGGGGGGGTGCGGGAGCGCGTCGGGGGCGGCGAGCAGTTCGCCCGTTTCGATGTAGCCAAAGCCGGTTTCGGGGGCGGTGGGGGTGATGCCAAAGAGGAGGAGTTTGCCAGTGCGGGCAAGGGGTAGGGCGGCGGTGACAGCATCTTGGAACGCGGCGACGTCGCTGATCAAGTGGTCGGCGGGGAGGATGAGAAGGAGCGTCTCGGCGCCGAAGTGGTGATGGGTGTAGAGGGCGGCGAGCGCAACGGCCGGGGCGGTGTTGCGGCCGAGCGGTTCGAGGAGGAAGTGGGCGAAGGTGTTGTTGGTTTCGAGCGTTTGGTATTCGTCTTTGGTTTGGAAGTAGAGGTCGCGGTTGGTGACGGTGAGGATTGCGGTGACTTCGGGGAGCTTTTGCGCGCGCAGGAAGGTCTTTTGCAGGAGGCTCTGCCCGTCGGCAAGGCGGATGAAGGGCTTCGGACGCATTTCGCGCGAAATCGGCCAGAGTCGGGTTCCGGCGCCGCCAGAGAGGATTACGGGAAGGAGCATCGGGGTGGTTCGGTCACGCTTGGGAAAGGGGGAATGGTAAAGGGGTTGGTAAGGGGTGTCAAGGGAGGCGAGCGGAAGCGAGGTGGAGGCGTTGCCGGCAAAAGCCTGCTCCATGAGAGGCCGCAAGCGATTGTAGGCAGACGCCGCACGGTGTAAATTCACGTTATAGGCGTCGAATTTCCCTTGGGTGGAGGATCCCATGCCGTCGATCGATGCGCTCAATACCATTCAAAAGCTCTACATCGCTTACTACCAGCGCCCTGCAGACCCGGGAGGTCTAGCCTACTGGGCCAACCGCCTCGATCAAGCTGGCGGCAACCTATCGGGCATCATTGACGCCTTTGCCACGTCGGCCGAGGCGAACAGACTCTACGGTGCGGTCAACTCAAACACGATCGGCAATGTGGTCGATGCGATCTATCAGGCGCTCTTTAACCGTGCCCCAGACCCAGGCGGGCGGAAGTTCTACATCGATGGGTTTCTGAGCGGGCGCTTTACTCCAGGCAACATCGCACTGGATGTGCTGAATGGCGCCCAAGGGGCCGACCGGGTGGCGATCAACAATAAAGTCACGGTGGCGAACCGCTTTACCGAGGCGGTGGCGGGAGTGCCGCTGACCGACGCCAACTTCGGATCAGCTACGCCCGTAGCGAACTACAGTGGCGATGCCGACGCCCAGGCAGCGCGCAACTGGCTCAAGGGTGTGAGCGCCGCCAGTTCGACGGTCAAAACTCCCGAAGAGGTGCTGGCATTCGTGCGCGACACTATAGCGGATCCGGGAGACCCCGTTAAACTGCTTTTCCTCGCGGAAAGTCGAAGCCACAAAGTGAGCGGCATCGATAGGGACACGCTGCTCTCCAAAGAAAGTCTCATTGTCCAGGCGCTCGATAGCGGTTACCATTGGGACAAAACCACCGTGACCTACAGCTACAACTCGTCCATTCCACCTGAATATCAAGGTGTTCGTGTCGACAGCACCATTTCTGGTGATTTGACAACAGGTTGGCAGCCGGTCTCGCAGCCCGTTCGGGATGCCATCACCAAGGTCATTGGGGAAATCAATCAACTCACTCAGCTTTCCATTGATTTCACCTCAGGAACAGGGGATATTCGCTTTAACATGGTTCCGACAAATAGCAAGGCAGCTGCTTTTGCTTATATGCCTGGGACGTCGGCCATTGCGGGTGATGCATTCATTAA
>NZ_BAAHXE010000032.1:0-24697 GCF_054657095.1 Hydrogenophilus islandicus
AGGGGCATTACTCTTGGCAAAGGTTCGATTCTTTCTTATTATACCGCTTTGACCTTCCCGGTTCCGAGGAGTGCCCGTTGGCCACCGTGTTGGTGATCGATGACAGCAACACCATCCGCCGCAGCGCCGAGCTCTTCTTGCAGTCGGCGGGGCACCAGGTGGTGCTCGCCGCAGATGGCTTCGAGGCGCTCAGCAAAATCGTCGGAAGCCCGCCCGATGTGATCTTCATCGACGTGATGATGCCTCGGCTCGACGGTTACCAGACCTGCGCCCTCCTCAAAAAGAACGAACGCTTCCGCCATATTCCAGTGATCATGCTCACGTCGAAAGATGGCGTCTTCGACCGCGCTCGCGGAGCACTCGTCGGCTGTGACGAATACCTCACCAAACCGTTCACCAAAGCAGAACTGCTTGAAGCCGTTGCGCGCAATCTCAGCAAGGAGTAGTAACCATGACCATCCAACGGGTCCTTGTCGTCGATGACTCCCCCACCGAACGGGCTGCGTTTCAAGAGATCCTGCAGGAGGCGGGGTACGAGGTGCTGCTCGCCACCTCCGGCGAAGAGGGGGTGGCGCTTGCGAAGAGCGAGAAACCGGACGCGATCATCATGGATATCGTCATGCCGGGACTCAACGGTTTTCAGGCGACCCGGCAACTGTCGCGGGATGAGGCGACGAAAACGATCCCGGTGATCATGTGCACCACCAAAGGGCAAGAGACCGACAAAATCTGGGGGCTGCGCCAGGGGGCGATCGCCTACCTCGTCAAACCGATCGACCGCGCGGCGCTCCTTGCGGCACTGAAGCAGTTGGGCTAACTTGAGCGCCCACGATGGCGAAACGAACCGATATCCGCCGTTTTCAGGAAGAGCTGGCGAAAAGACTCGCTGCTGCGGGGCAACAACCTGAAGCAGCTGCCGCACGGTGGCTTGCCGTCACTGTGGCCACGCAACCGCTGCTTCTCCCCCTGGTAGCCACCGCAGGCGTCGTCCATGAGTTCACGCTCACCCCTGTCCCCTTTTCGCCCCCCCATTTTCGCGGTTTGACCTCGGTGCGCGGCGAAGTGATGGACATCCTGGATCTCGCTCCCCTCATGGGTGCCCCGCCAACACCCCCCTCGGGAAGCAACCGCCTCATTCTCCTTCAGCCGCAGATCGCCACGCGCGTCGCGCTCCTTGTCGACCGGGTCGTCGGGTTACGGCGTGCGGAAGAGCTCGAGCGAGCCACTGCTGCCGCCCCGCTCAGCGAGGGAATCCGTGCCGTCTGGCAAAGCGGTGGCGAGCTGTGGCACGAGCTCGACCTCCCCTTCTGGATCAGGGAGGCGCTGGAACGGTTTGGCACGGTGACGACGCTCGCCGCGGAAAAGAGGATCCCAACCTCCGACCCGCAAGAGACCGCAGTAATTTAACCGAGAAAGGATTGGACCACCATGTTGAAGTCGCTCCTCTCCCGCACGAAGAGACCCGCGCAACCGAGCGCTCCCAAAGAGGCCCCCACGGGAACAACCCTCTGGACCCTTTTCCGCGGTCCGATTCTTGCTCTCGTCATCACCCTCGCCTTCACCGTGGTGGGTTTGCGTCTGGTCGCCACACCCGTCGAAATTGCCGAAAAGCAAGACGAACTGCTGCGCGGCTTCGAAAACACCCTCCTGCCGCTCCAGACAGCACTCGCGCAATTTGCCCAAGGGAGACCCACCGCAGCAAAATTGCAAACCCTAGCGCAACAACAGAGCGAGCGGCTGACCCAATTCCACGCAACGATCACCGAGCTCCAGGGGACAATCGCCTTTGGCCTGTGGACCCAACTGGGGGGAAATCGCCAGCCGGAGATTGGGCAAGGGGTGGAGACGCTCGACCGTCTTTGGCAACAGGCGCGGCGCGAAATCGACACGCTCACTACCGCAAGCCAAAGCACCGAACGGTTTCGCGAACTGGTCACCACGGTCGATCAGGCAGCGCAAACGGTAGTGACCCACGCCACAACCCTCTCCTCTCAGGTCGACGCCCGTGCTGCCGCAAACCAGGCGCTGATGCTCGCCGTCACGGCGCAGCGGCTCGCGCAAAACGCGACGCGTCTCCTCTCCGCCGCTCCTGCCGAGCGCGAAACGCTCCTTTTTGCGCTGGAGAACGGCAACGGCCTCCTCACCAAGACCCTACGCACGATCGACCCTGCCCTCTCCGCCCACCCGCTCTTTCCCACGATCAAGAACGAAGCCGAAACGATCGCTTCGGCAGTCAATAGTCTGCTCGACGCTGCTCCGACCTACTTCGCCCAGTGGGACAGCGCAACGATCCTGCAACAGCTGATCCCGCAACTGCAAGAGCGGGTCGGTGCCCTCTACAACTTGATCGAACAGGAGCTGGAGACGGGGCGCTCGGCCAGTAACCTCGTCCTGATGCTGGCGGGGATCGCGCTGGTGGGCATCTTCGTACAACTCGTGAAAAACTACCTCGACCTCCAGAAGGCGCAACAAGCCAAAGAGCAGGCGGAACGGCAACGCCTCGAGAATGAGGGCCGCCGCACGCAGGAGGCGATTTTGCGCCTCTTGAACGAAATGGCCGACCTCGCCGAAGGGGACTTGACGATTCGCGCCACCGTCACCGAGGACATTACGGGGGCGATCGCCGACTCGGTGAACTTTGCCGTGGAAGAGCTCGGCAACCTCGTGCGGCGGATCAACGAGACCGCCGAAAGTCTGGCGGAGGCGGCGAGCGAATCGAACGAGCGGGTGGAGGTGCAGCGCCTCCTCTCCGCTGAGCAGAGTCAGGAGATCGAATCGGCTGAGCAGAACGTTCAGGAGGTCGCCCAGGCGCTCACCCGCGCGGCCGATGAGGCGACAGAGGCGGCACAGGCGGCGCGGCGTTCCCTTGAGGCGTCGCAAAAGGGGACCGTGGCGGTCAACCAGACGGTGGAAGGGATGGACCGCATCCGCGAGCAGATCCAGGAGACAGCGAAGCGAATCAAGCGGCTTGGCGAATCGTCGCAGGAGATCGGTGAAATCGTCGAGCTCATCTCCGACATTACCGAGCAGACCAACGTGCTCGCGTTGAACGCCGCGATCCAGGCTGCAGCGGCAGGGGAAGCGGGACGCGGCTTCTCGGTGGTTGCCGAAGAGGTGCAGCGGCTGGCGGAACGGTCGGCCGAAGCGACGAAGCGCATCGCGGCGATCATTCGCACCATCCAGACCGACACCCAGGAGACCGTCGCCGCAATGGAGGCGACCACCCAGGAGGTGGTCGCTGGTGCTGCGCTCTCTGAAGAGGCGCGGCGAGCGCTCGAGGAGATCGCGAAGACCTCCCGCGAAACCGCTGCCCAGATCGCCCGCGTCACCCAGGCGATCCAAACGCAGGCGCAGCGCGGCGAGGAGATCGCCCGCCTGATGCACGGCGTCTTGACCCTCACCCAAACGACCCGCGAAGGGACGGAACAGACGGCCGAACAGATCGCGCGCCTTGCCGACCTTGCTGCCGAACTGCGCGGCTCGGTCGCCGGTTTCCGCATCTAACCCCTGGGAGCAACGCCTGTGCGCCACCGCATCGATTTCGACGCGCTCTCCTGGATCGCCGATGAGACGGCGCAAGCACTCGGTCGAGCGCGGGCGCTCGTCGCTGAAGCGCTCCAGAGCTTCGACCCGGCGAGCCTTCGCGAAGCGCAGACCCACCTCTTTGCCGCGAAGAGCGTCCTTGAGGTTGCCGAAATCGCACCGCTCCCGCGGGTGTTGTCCCTCATCGAACGGGCGATCGACCAGCTCCTCGACGCCCCCGAGCCTTCTACTTCGGCGCTGGCGACACTCGAAGAGGCGTTGATCGCGTGCGAGAATCTCTGGTACGAACTCACGCACCACCACCACTGGCAACCGCTGCGGTTGCAGAGCGTCTATCTCGCAGTAGCACAACTCGTCCGCGACCCGTCGGCCCACCCCGCCGACCTCTTTCTTCTCCCCCTCCCGACCCCGTCGGGTGTCGCTCAACCGCTCGCCCCGGCAGAACGGGACGCTGCGGAGGCGCGCCTGCGGCACCGCTTCACCGCCAGTTTCGCCCAGTGGCTCAAACGGCAGGAGGCGGCAGCGCTGCTGCCCGCGCGCGAAGCCCTCGTCGGACGGCTCCTTCTCGACGCCGGAACGCCCGAGGAGCCGTTGTGGATCGCCGCGACCGCTTACCTCGAAGCAGTGATCCGCAAACAGCTCCCGTGGAATGAGGAGGCCCGCTCAACCCTGCAGGCGATCCAACGCGCGCAAAAAGGGGCGCGCAATCCCGAGGCGGTTCTCGCCCTCTTTCGCCGCTTGACCCTCGCGCTCGCGCCGCTCCCCCCTAAAACCCGCCTGCAGCGGCTAATCCACCAATATTGGCGGCTCCGCGACTGGCTCGATGGGGCCGATCGCCCGATCGCCCGATCGCCGCTCGCTGAGCTCGACCAGAGAGTAGCCGAGGCAGCCGCAGCTGCGCGAACCCTCTGGGAGGGCCAAACGGCGTGGTCAGAGCGCAGCAACGCCCTCCTGGCCGTGGTGCGCGCGCTCCTTGCCCGCAGCGACCCCGACGCCCACGCGCTCGCCGCAACCCTCGAACAGTTCGCCCACCGCCTGCCGGAGCTCCTCACCACCCATCCGTCGCTCGACCTTCTCCTCGCCACAACGCTCCTTGCCCTTGAAGAGGGGGCGAAGACGGGGACCCTTACCGCGGCAGGCTGCCAATCGCTTGTCGCCCAATGGCAACAGGCGCTTGCCGGCGAAGAGACCACGGTGCATCTCCAACCCGCAAACGACGCCGCTTCTTCTACGCTCGCGGTTCGCGCCGAAGTCAAACAACTCTGCGACGAGATCGAACACGCGATCGACCAGTTCTGGCGCCACCCCGACGCTGCTTTGCCCCTGGGCGACCTCAAGAAGTGGCTCGACCAGCTCGCCGCGATCGCGATCGTCACCAACCACGACCCCCTCGTCGGCGAGATCGAAACGGTTCGCGGGTGGCTGCAGCGGGTGGCTGACGGCGAAGAGCGTTTCGACCCCCACCATCCGTTGGTCGCCCAGATCGCCACCTGGGCGCAGCGGCTGAGCGAACCGGCAGAGGCGCGCGCGACGACTGAGCGGAGCGCCCCGCAACCGATCCCGTGGGCAGCCCTCTTCCCTGAGCGGCACCGCCAAGAGCCGAGCGGAGAAGCAACGACGCGCTCCAGGGAAACTGGCCCAAGCCGTCCAGCGGAAACGGAACGTGCGGAGCCGGAGACGCAGGCCGCCCCCCAAACCCCTCCACCCCCCCAACCCGAGGGAGCAGCCGCGAGCTCCTCTGCCGCTCCCGCCGCCGCAGCCAGTGACGAAACCGCCGAGCTGCGGGCGATCTTCCTCGCCGAATGCGACGAGATCCTGGAGATGATGCGCACCGCCTTCGTACGGCTCTGTAACGACCCGCGCGATCGCGACGCGCTCACCCTGTGGCGGCGCCAGGCCCACACCCTCAAAGGGAGCAGCCGCATTGTCGGGCTCACCCACTTCGGCGAAACGGCATGGGAGGTCGAGCAGACACTCAACCACTGGCTCCGCGACCCCGATTTTCTCCCCTCTCCCGAGGTACTCGCTTTTCTCGAGGCTACTGAGGTGGCATTTCGCGACGCCGCCGCCGCAGTCGCTGCGACCGGTTCTGACCTCCCCGCGCCGATTGCGGAGATCGTCGCCAGAGCCCGATCCTTGCGCGGCGAAGCGGTTGCCCCACCCCCCGCTGCACCAACCCCCAGCGAAGCCGTGCCTCCTCCCTGGGGCGACGTCGATTTCGAACCGCCACAACTGCCGCCCTCTCCCGCGACGACGCCAACAGCGGATTCCGACCGCACCTTCCGCTTCGGTGACCGAGCCGTTTCGCGTTCGCTCTTTGAGATCTTCCGGGTGGAAGCACGCGAACACCTCGCCACGCTCGCCCGCTTCCTCCAAAATCCGGAGACCCCGTCGGACGCCGTCGTGCGCGCGGCCCACACCCTTGCGAGCATCTGCGGCACGACGCAGATTCCCGAAATGCACGACCTCGCGCGCGCGTGGGAGTTCGCGTTACGGGCGATGCAACAAGCAGGGCTTGCGCCCAACGACCAGCAGCTTACCCTCTTTCAGGCGATCCACGCCGCGCTCTACTCCGACCTGGCCACGGTCGAAAACGGCGCGATACCGCCGTTGCGTAGCGACCTCATCACTGCACTGACGAGCGCAACACCGCTGCAGCAAACGCCCGCAGCCGTGGCTGAGGAAGGGATTAGCGAACCCCGCGAAATCGCAAAAGGGGAGGAGAAACCCAAGCCGAAACGGCGAAGGAAAACCAAAGCGGAACCCCAAGCAGAAGCGGTTCCGCCGGCGGAAAAGGGACCCGAAGCGCCCGGAGCAACACCAAGCGAAGCGGCAAGCGAGACGATCGACACGGCGCTTCTGCCCATCTTCGCCGAAGAGGGGCGAGATCTCTTCACCCAACTCGACGCGGCGCTCGAGCGCCTGCCTGCAACCGGGGTGGCGAGCGAGAGCGATCTCGAACCGATCCTGCGGCTCCTCCACACCCTCAAAGGGAGCGCCCGCATGGCAGGGGCGTTGCGGCTGGGCGACGAGATCCACCAGATCGAACAGCACCTCAAAGAGGCCGGGGCAGCGGCGATCGCGGCACTGCCGCAACTGCTCGCCGCCGCTCGCGCCCATTTTCTCCAGCTGATTACCCGTCCGCTTGCGCCGCAGGGGGAAGAGGGAGCGGCACCCGAAGAGAGGGTGACCGAAGAACGGGTGGCGGAAGAGACCGGGGAGGCCGTGTCGGCCCCGCTCCTCGCGATGAGCCTGAGGGTGCCGGCACCGCTCATCGACCGGTGGGTGAACGACCTCAGCGAAATCGGCATCCAGCGGGCACGCGCCGAAGGGGAGCTCGTCGCGCTGCGTCACGCCACGCTCGAGCTCACCGAGAATGTCCAGCGCCTCCGTCAGCAGCTGCGCGAACTCGAGATCCAGGCCGAATCCCAGCTGCAGGCCCGAATCCAGATTGCCGAAACCGCGCAGACCCCGTTCGACCCCCTCGAACTCGACCGCTACACCCGGCTGCAGGAGCTCACGCGGCTCCTTGCCGAAGGGGTCGCCGACGTTGCCACCCTGCAGCAGTCGATTCTGCGTGCCGCGGATGCCGCCGAAGTGAGTCTCCACCGTCAGGCGCGTCAGACCCGCGACCTGCAGAGCGAAATCACCGAACTGCGCGCCGTCCCAGTCGCGACGATCCGCGAGCGGCTCGCCCGCATTGTCGCGCAAACGGCCGAAACGCTCGGAAAACGGGCGCAATTGACCCTGGTAGGCGGAGAGACGCGCGTCGACCGCGCCGCACTCGAGCGGTTGCTCCCGGCGCTCGAGCACCTGGTGCGCAACGCCGTCGCCCACGGGATCGAGCCGCCCGAGGTACGGCAGGAACGGGGGAAACCGGCTATCGGATCGATCACCCTCACCGTCACCGCACCGAGTGGCGAGACGCGCTGGACCCTCACCGATGACGGCGCGGGGCTCGACTTTGACGCGATCCTCGCCAAAGCGCGCGAGAAAGGGTGGGTCGCGCCCGACGCGACGCCGTCGGAAGCGGAACTTGCGCGCCTCATCTTCCGCTCCGGTTTCTCCACTGCCCGGGAGGTTTCGCCCATTGCGGGCCGCGGCGTCGGGATGGACGTCGTGCAGGCCGAGGTTACCGCGCTCGGTGGCCGCATCGAAATCGCGAGCGAACGGGGGGCCGGTACCCGGATCACCCTCTTTGTCCCGACCGAACTCACCCTCGTCCAGCTGCTTCTGGTCGTCGGCAACAATCGTCGCTGGGGGATTCCTACCGAAACGATCGTCCATACCCAGCAATACAAGGCGGAAGTGCTCGCGGAGCTCCTCACCCAAGGGGCGGTCGAACACCTCGGGGCGCGCTACCCGCTGGTGGGACTCCACACCCTCATCGCCGCACCCGAACCGCCGCGCGAAGGGCGCCAGTGGGTAGTCTTCGTGCAGAGTGGCGACGAACGGCTTGCGCTTTGGGTGGAAGGGATCACCGGGCGGCAGGAGTTCACCGCGAAACCGACCGGACCCTTCCTGCGTCGCATTGCGGGGATGCTCGGTGCCGTGCTCCTGCCGGACGGCGAGATTGCGCTCGTGTTGCAACCGACTGCGCTCCTTCAGACCGCCCGCGCTGCCGCAGTCACCCACGTGGCCACCGCCGCAACGGAAGATGCGGCCCCCCGCGAAGCGCATACCCCCTCCCCACCGCTCATTTTCGTCGTCGACGACTCGCTCACCGTGCGGCGGCTCACCCAGCGGCTCCTTGAACGCGCCGGCTACCGGGTGGCGCTCGCCAAAGATGGCCAAGAGGCGCTCGAAACGCTCGAAACGGTGTCGCCCGACGCGATCCTCTCCGACATCGAGATGCCCCGGATGGATGGCTTCGAGCTGCTGCGGCACCTCCGTGCCCGACCACAGACCCGCGCGACGCCGGTGATCATGATCACTTCGCGCCTGGCCGACAAACACCGCACCCACGCCTTTGAACTGGGGGCAAACGAATACCTGGGCAAACCCTATCAGGAGGAAGTGCTCTTAGCGCTCCTTTCCCGTTACGCGCCGCTCAATGCTCCCGAACGTGTAGGGTAAAGCAATGCGCCACGACGCTTCTGTAACAGCGGCGGCAACGCCTCATGCCCCATGGCAGACGGTCAAACAGCTCCTCCACCACCTGTGGCGCTACCGGCTGCGGGTTGCTGTCGGCTTTGTCGCCCTCGTCGCCGCGAAGGTGGCGCTCGTCGCCAACCCCGTCCTCATCAAAGCGATCGTCGACCAGCTCACCCCCGCGCCACCCCACCCTGCCTTCTGGGCCGCTCCGGCGGCGCTCGTCCTCGCCTATGGCGCGGCACGTGCCGGCGTCTCGCTCTTTACCGAACTACGCGAGATCCTCTTCGCCCGGGTGATCCAATCGATCAGCCGGCAGCTGTCGCTCGCGATCTTCAACCACCTCAACGCCCTATCGCTGCGCTTTCACCTCGAACGGCAAACCGGCGCGATCACCCGCGACATCGAGCGCGGCACGCGCGCCATCGGCACGTTGATCAACTTCACCATCTACTCGATCGCCCCGACCCTGGTCGAGATCGCCCTCGTCCTTGTCCTCCTCTTTAGCCAATACGACGCCCTCTTTGGCGCGATCGTCGCCGCGACCCTCGCAGCGTACGTGGTGTTTACCATCCTCGTCACCAACTGGCGGACGGTGCTGCGTCGCCACCTCAACCGGCTCGACGCCCAGAGCCACACCCGCGCGGTCGACGCGCTTCTCAACTATGAGACGGTCAAATACTTCAACAACGAAGCGTGGGAGGCGGCGCGGTACGACCGCGATCTTGCGCAGTGGCAAGAGGCGGCGATCAAAAACCAGTATTCCCTCTCGGCGCTCAACATAGGCCAAGCGCTCATCATCGCGGCGGGGGTGACGGTGCTCCTCACCCTGGCGGTCGGACGCATCGAGGAGAGATCGATGACCGTCGGCGACCTCGTACTCATCAACGGCTTGATGCTCCAGCTTTACATGCCGCTCAACTTCCTCGGGGTGGTCTATCGCGAAATCCGCCAAAGCCTCGTCGACCTCGAACGGCTCTTTGCCCTCTTCACCATCCCCCCGGAGATCCTCGACCCCGACCACCCGCAACCGCTTCCCGCGGGTCCCCTGGCGGTCGAATTCGACAATGTCTCTTTTGCCTACGACCCGCGGCGCTTGATCCTCGACCACGTCTCGTTCACGATCCCTGCGGGCAAAACGGTCGCGGTCGTGGGAAGTTCAGGGAGCGGCAAATCGACCCTCGTGCGGCTCCTTTTTCGCTTCTACGACGTTCAGGGGGGTGCGGTGCGCGTCGGTGGCGTCGACGTGCGGGCGGTGCGGCAAGCGGAGCTGCGCCGCGCGATCGGGATCGTGCCGCAAGATACGGTGCTCTTCAACGACACCCTCGAATACAACATCCGTTACGGCCGCCCCGACGCGAGCGACGACGAGCTCTGGGCGGCAATTCGCGCCGCCCGTCTCGAAGCGCTCATCGAGCGCCTGCCCGACGGGCTCCACACCCTCGTCGGCGAGCGGGGGCTGAAACTCTCGGGGGGCGAGAAGCAGCGCGTCGCAATTGCCCGGGTGCTGCTGAAAAACCCCCGGATCTTGGTGTTGGATGAAGCAACCTCGGCGCTCGACAGCCAGACCGAACAGGAGATCCAGAGCGAACTCGCTGCGGCGCGCAGCGGCCGGACGACGTTGATGATCGCCCACCGCCTCTCGACAGTGCGCGACGCCGACACCATCCTCGTGCTCGAGGAGGGGCGGATTGTCGAACAGGGGACACACGAGGCGCTTCTCGCGTTAAACGGCCGCTATGCCGAGTTGTGGCGGCGGCAAAGTGCTGAATCGGCTCCAGAGACCGCAGCGGCTTCGCTCCCATGACCGAAGAGGCGCCCCAACCCTCCCCCTGGTCCCGCTTTCTTGCGCTCGCCTTCTCCTACTACCGCGGCCCGACCGCGCTCGTCGCGTGGGGGGTGACGCTTGGGCTCATGGTGCTCACGGTCGCTCAGGTCTTCGTGACCCTTGAGATCAACCGCTTCATGCGGATGCTCTTCGACGCCTTTGAAGCGAAAGCGCTCGAGCAGCTCCCGGCGCTCACCCTCCGTTTTGCGGTGATTCTGCTGGCGACGCTCACGGTCACGGCGCTCCACCTCACCGTGAAGCGGGCGTGGCAGCTCTCGTGGCGCCGGTTTCTCACCGATACCTTCCTAAACCACTGGCTCGAGCGCGGCCACTACCACCGCCTTCGTCACCTGCCGGATGCCGCCGACAACCCCGACGCGCGCATTGCCGAAGACGCGCGGATCGCGACCGAAGTCACTGTTACCCTCTTTCACTCGCTCCTCTATTCGCTCCTCTCGCTCGCCCTCTTTGCCGACGTCCTCTGGAAGATCACCGCCGAGCTCGACTACGGCCCCCCGGGGTTGATGATCCTCTTGGCGTTCCTCTACGCCGGGGTCGGTAGCCTCATCGGCTGGCTGCTCGGTTGGCCGCTGACCCGGGCGACCCACCAACTCCAGAGCAAAGAGGCCGATTTCCGTTACGCGCTTGCCCGCGTGCGGGAAAAATCGGAAGCGATCGCAATCGCCCACGGCGACGACCGTGAAAAAGGGGTCACCCAGCAACTCTTTGCCGAACTCGCCCGCGCCTGGCACCGTCAGACCCGCGGCTACCTCGGCATTGTCACCTTCTCCACCGCCTACGGCACCCTCCTTCCCGTCTTCCCCCTTCTGGTGCTTGCTGCCCCCTACATCACCGGCGCGATCACCTTGGGGCTGCTGATTCAGGCCGCGCAAGCGTTCGAACGGCTGACGAGCGCCCTCTCCTGGCCCGTCGACAACCAAGGGGAGATCGCCCGCTGCCGCGCCTCACTCGAGCGGCTCGCCCACCTCTGGGTCAATCTCGAAGCGCTCGACGCGCGCGACGCCGTCTGTCCGCTCGATGCGCCGTGCGTCACCGCGAACGGCACGACGGCCCTCAAGATCGACCGCCTCACCCTCGCCACCCCCAACGGTCAGACACTCTTAGCCGACTTCTCCGCCGAATGCGCTCGGGGGAGCATCACCCTCTGGGAGGTTTCTGAGGAGGCGAAGGTGCCGCTGTTGAAAGCGATTGCCGGCCTCTGGTCGTGGGGGAGCGGTCTGATCACGATCCCAGAAGGGGAGCAGGTCGCGATCCTTCCCCTCCGTCCTTACCTTCCCGAAGGGACGCTGCTTGCCGCGCTCACCTACCCCGAGCCCCCGACGAGCGAACGCCGGGCGGCGGTTGAAGAGATGCTTCGCCCAATGGGGTTAGACTCTTTTGTCGCGCGGCTCGATGAGCACCAGGATTGGAACCGGACCCTCCCGCCCAGCCGGCAGCGGCAACTGGCGCTGGTGCGGCTGCTTCTCGGACATAGCGCGTGGTGGGTGATCGAGTGCGACCATTGGCCCGACCCGATCGTCTCGAGAGCAGTAGCGCTCGCCCGTTCAGCTGGAGCGCCGCCTCCGGGCGTCGCGATCGTCACGAGCCACACCGTTCCCCCCAGCGCGCCCCACGAGCCCCCCCTGCGGCCCGCGCTTCCCGTGCCGGCGGAGGGACGTGCCGCTCGTCAGTCGAGCGAGGGGTAAGCGGCGCTCGCAAACGACGGCGGCAACCACCCCCGTTCGACTGCAGCGCGCAGCGACCACGCAGGCGTCGTCTCGGTCTTGTAGTTCCAGAAGCACCACCCGTCGTAGCGCTCGAAGGTGAGGAGCTGCGTCGCGGCAAATGCGCGCATCGCCACCTCCTGTTGGAACGGATCGAGCCGCTCCAACGGGTGGTTGAACGGCCCCTCTGCCCAGAGAGAGACCACTTCGAGGTCGAGCCCCAGGCTCCACTCGCCGACAATCGTCGGCAACCCCAAAGTGGCGCGGAGCGTCTCTGCCTCGCTGCGGAGGTCGATCGCCGTCTTGCGAAGATGCTCAAAGATGTCGGCGTCGAGATCCTCGCGGGTGAAGCACTGGTAGCGGTGGACGTCGAACCAGACGTTGACGAACTCGGGGGCAGGCATTGCTCCGAGGTACTCCCGCCAATCGCGAAAGCCGTCGTGGAACATTACCGCCTTCTCGGGCGCGAGGTGCTGCCGCACCGCCCGGTAGGCACGGCGGTAGTAGTCGATCAGAAGCTCCGTCGGTACATCCCACCGCGGTTCGTTGAGGAGCTCGATCCCCCAGAGCGCCTTGCTCGAGCGGTAGCGTTCGGCGATCCGCCCGAGAAGTTCCACCGAAAAGTCGATATATTCGCTCTTGGTGTGCCACTCGCAGACGTTGAGCATCCCGCCATTGTCAAAACCGTTTTGGCACCCAGGCGCGGCGTGGAGGTCGAGGAGGACCTGAAGACCAAACTCCTCGGCCCAAAGGAGCGCCTGGTCGAGCACCTCGATCCCCCCTTCGACAAAGGGGTAGGGATTCGCGCCATACTTCGGGTGGTAGGGGTAGGGGGGACCCATCACCCAATGGCCAAAGGGGATGCGCACGAGGGTGAGCCCCCGTTCGGCGATCCACGCGAAATCGTCGCGCGTGATCCACCGCTGCCAGTGAGCGCGCAAACGCGGTGCCGCCTCACGCCCAAGCTCCACGCACCACGTCGTCTCGTCGGTCGCCTCGAGCCCCGCAAAAAGGCTCGGCACCATCCACTTTTCTAAGACCAGCCACGAACCGAGATTGACGCCCCGTAACGTCGCCATAACCTCCTCCTTTCGTCAAGCGCAAAAGCACCACGCTTCAGTGTATCATTGTCCACCACCCCTTGCACAGCAACACCCAGGTGTCCTCCTCAACCCCTTCCCCTTCTCTTTCCCCGGCCGCGCACCGCCCCACTCCCCGCTGGTGGCACGACGCCGTGGTCTACACCGTTTGGGTGCGCAGTTTTGCCGACGGCAACGGCGACGGCGTCGGCGACTTGCGGGGGCTGATCGCCAAACTCGACGCGTTGGCGTGGCTCGGCGTGAACACCCTTTGGCTCACGCCGATCCACCCCTCGCCCAACGCCGATTTCGGCTACGACGTCACCGACTACTGCGCGATCCACCCCGAATTGGGGACACTCGCCGATTTCGACGAACTCGTCGCTGAGCTCCACCGCCGGGGGATGCGACTGATCCTCGACCTCGTGATCAACCACACGAGCGACCGCCACCCGTGGTTTCGCGCCGCCGCGCCGCGCAGTAGCCCCACCCACGACTGGTACCTCTGGCGCGACACCCCGAACGACTGGGAGGCGATCTTCGGCGGCCCCGCGTGGAGCTGGAACGAGGTCGCGCAGCAGTACTACCTCCACCTCTTTCTCCCCGAGCAACCCGACCTCAATTGGGAGAACCCGGCGGTGCGCGCGGCGCTGGCCGAAGTGGCCCGCTTTTGGCTCGCGCGCGGCGTCGATGGCTTTCGCTTCGACGCCCTCACCGTGCTCAAAAAGGCGCCGGGGTTTCCCGACGTCGCGCCGCAACCGCCAGACGCAGCGCCGTCTTCCCCGCGCCCCCTTCGCCCCGCGTGGGACTATTTTCTCGCGCATCCCGGGCTCGAAGAGCTCTTTGCCGACTTTGTCGTGCAGGCAGGACTCACCCGCGACCACTTCACCCTCGGGGAGGCGAATGGCCTCACCCCTGAGCGGGCCGCACCGTGGATTGCGGAACCCGATGGGCTTCTTTCGGCGCTCCTCACCTTCGACCTCTGGCATATCGACGGTAAGCGCCACGACGGCACCCCCACCGTCGACACCGCCCGCTTCTCAGCGAGTAACGTCCAGTGGTGGCAAACGGCGCAGGCGCTCGGCACCCTCCCTGCCCTCTACCTCGAAAACCACGACCTGCCGCGCGTCGTCACCCGCTGGGCCGACGACCGCGATCTTGCAACCGTGCGGCGCGCCGCGAAGGTCTTTGCCGCGGCGCAACTCTTGCAGCCCGCGATTCCGATCCTCTACCAGGGGCAGGAGTTGGGGCTGCCGAACGCCCGCCTCACCTCCTGGGCGCAGATCCACGACCTCGCTGCGCAAAGCGAAATCGCCCGTCTGCGCGCGCAAGGGGCCGACAACGCCACGATGCTTGCGACGCTTTCGCGTACCGGCCGCGACGCGGTCCGCACCCCCTACCTGTGGGACAACACCCAACCCCATTGCGGCTTCTCCTCTGCCCCGCCCTGGACGCCGATCGACCCGCGCCACGCGCTTCTGGCGTGGCAGCAGCAGGTCGACGACCCTGACTCGGTGCTGAACTGGTACCGGGCGCTCCTCATGCGGCGGCGAAAGGGGCAGAAGCTCAACGGCGCGCCGCAAACCGCGACGCACGAATCTTCTGATAAGACTACCCTGCAACCATGAGTGAACCGACCCCCTCCCCCCACCACCTCGCTTGGGTCGCAACCGGCGGTACGATCGCCGGCCGCGGCAGCGGCTACACCTACACCGCAGGCGCGCTCAGCGCCGATCGCCTCGCCGACGCCTGGCAGCTCGATCTTCCCCTCCCCCTCCGCGTCACGACCCCCTACCAGATCGACTCGAAAGAGGCCGGCCCGAGCCATTGGCAGCAACTCCACACTGCGGTTGCCGCGGCACTCGCCACCCCCGGTTGCCAAGGGGTGGTGGTCACCCATGGAACCGACACCCTCGAGGAGAGCGCCGCGCTCCTCGCGCTCACCCTCCCCCACGCCGTTCCGGTCGTCCTCACCGGCGCGATGCGCCCGGCCGACGACCCCCAATCGGACGGCGCGACGAACTTCCGCTTCGCGGCGTCGCTGCTGGTAGCCGCAAAGACCTCGCCGGGCGTCTGGGTCGCTTTTGCGGGCAAACGCTTTCCTGCCCTAGGGGTGCGCAAAATCGCCACACTCGACTGCGACGCCTTTACCGCGGTCACCTGGCCGCCGGGAGAAACCCGCCCCATCGCCGCTCCCCTTGAAATTCCGCTCCCCTTTCCCGCACCCTTTCCCACTGTTCCCCTGATTCCCGTCTCCGCCTGGGACGACCCGAACAGGGTCCTCGCGGCAGCCGAAGCGTGCGCCGCGATCGTGCTCCTCTGCCCCGGCCACGGGAGCCTTCCCCACGCGTGGCACGCGGCCGTGCGTGCGGTGACCGCGCGCGGGATTCCCGTCGTTCGCGCGAGCCGCTGCCCCCTCGGGCCAGTCCTTCCTCACCCGATCGACGACGAACTCGGAACCTGGCCGGCGGGGGTGTTGGGCAGCGCCCAGGCGCGGGTCGCCGCGGCGATCGTCATTGCGGTGACACCTCACCGCGAAACGGCAGCCCCCCTCTGGAGAGCGATCGCATGCGCGGCGCATGACCTTGTCGAGAGAAGATGATCTTGTCGAGGAAAAGAGATGAGCACCCCTGCGACAACAAGCCCAAACCCGAGCGATGCGCTGCTTCTGGTTGCCGACATCGGCGGGACCCACAACCGCTGGCAACTGGTCCGCGCCACCGCAACCGGCTGGGTAGCGGTGGCGACGACGATCGCGCGCAACGACGAGAGCCCGTCCTTCACCCAGGCGTGGCAAAGGGCGGTCGCGGCGTTGGCGCCACCGGGGCCGCTCGCCCAGGTGGTGATCGCGGCGGCGGGGCCAGTGGCAAACAGCCACATCACCCTCACCAACCGCCCTACTTGGCGCATCGCTGCCGGGGAACTTGCCGCCGCGCTCGGCGCACCCGTGGCGCTCCTCAACGACTTCGCCGCGCAGGCCTACGGACTCCTCACCGTGACTCCGCCCGAGTGCGAGCGGCTCGCTCCGCTCGATGGGGAGACGCCGCCCATTCCTCGCCCCGGCACGCGGCCGCTAGCGGTGATCGGACCGGGTACCGGCCTGGGGGTCGCTTTTCTCTGGCAGCCCGATCCCCACCACCCTCCCCTGGTGCTCGCCACTGAAGCGGGGAATCTGCGCCTGCCGCTGCTTCCCGAAATCACCCCGCTCTGGGAGGCGATTGCCCACGACGCCCCCCTCAACCAACCCTACTGGGAGTGGCTCCTCTCAGGGCCGGGGCTCGCGCGCCTCTACCGCCTCGTCCATTCTACGGCCGATCGTAACGGTGGCAGCGCCCCCCCACCCACCCCCGAAGCGATCGTCGCCACCGCGCTTGCCGACCCTTCAAGCGCCGCCGCTGCGACCGTCACCCTCTTCGCCCGGCTTCTGGCCCACTTCGCGTCTGAGGCAACCCTCATGACCTGGGCCACCGAAGGGGTCGTGCTCGTCGGGAGCCTTGCGAACGCGATCGCACCCGTGCTGCGCACGCACGAGTGGCGCGACGCCTTTGCCGCCGCGCCCCGCTACCGCGAGACGCTCGCCGGCACGCAGCGCTGGCTTATCCACGCGAGCGACCTCGGCTTACGCGGTGCCGCGTGGTACGGTCACGCCTCGATCAAGGCGCGGATGTGGGCACCCGCGGCGCGAGCGAGCGAACTCAGCACGTAACCCCCTTCGAGCATCGAGACCACCGGCGCTCGCCCGCCATTGATCGCCCGCAACGTGCGCACCAGCTCAACAGTCGCCCAGGCGTAATCGGCCTCGCGCAACGCGAGCGACCCCATATCGTCTTCCACATGGGAATCGAACCCAGCCGAGATGAAGAGCATCTGGGGACGGTGGTCGCGAATCGCCGGCAGCCAGACGTCGGTCACCACCTGACGGAACTCGCTGCTTCCCGAACGGGCGGGAAGGGGGACATTCACCATGTGGGGCGGAGGATTTTCCGTCCCTGAGTAGGGGTAAAAGGGGTGTTGGAAGATGCTCACCATCTGCACGCGCGGGTTATCGCGAAAGATCTCTTCGGTGCCGTTGCCGTGATGGACATCCCAATCGACGATCGTCACCCGCTCCAAACCGTGTGCCGCCAACGCGTGGGCCGCAGCGACCGCGATGTTGTTGAAAAAACAGAACCCCATGGCATTCGCCCGCCCGGCGTGATGACCCGGAGGCCGGACGAGACAGAAGGCATTCCCCACCTCACCCGAAAGCACGAGGTCAACCGCGAGCAGCCCGGCACCCGCTGCCCGCTGCGCGGCGGTGAGCGTCGCCGGATTCATCGCGGTATCGGGGTCGAGGTGTACCAGGCCAGTCACGGGGGCGCTCTGCCACAACCCGTCGAGATAGCGGGGGTCGTGGACCCGTTCGAGCGCCTCCCGGGTCACGAGCGGCGCCTCATACGGCACCAGGTAGGCGTCCAGTCCCTGCGCAATCAGATGGTCCTGAATCGCCGCAAGCCGCTGCGGACATTCGGGGTGGTAGCTGCCCATCTCGTGGCGCGCACAATCGGCGTGGGTAATGAGCGCCGTCATCGTCATTTTTCCCTCCCTCACGACTCTAATATTTCGTCGGGTCGCAGACCCGACTGGCGAACCAACCGGCGCAACCGGCGGATCGCCTCCATCTGGATCTGACGCACCCGCTCGCGCGTCAGGCCCACCTCTTCGGCAAGATCGTCGAGTGTCGCGGGATCTCGTCCGTCGAGCCCAAAGCGACGGGTCACGATGTAGGCGTAGCGGGTCGGCAAGGTCTCGAGCCAGCGGCGAACCACCCGCGCGATTTCGCGCTGCGCAATCACCGCTTCAGGCTGCGTCTCTTCTTCTGCGGGCAGCTGATCGACCCACTGCCGTTTTTCGTCCTCCCCGAGCGACTCGTCGAGCGACCGGGACGGCAACCCCATCCCCTGCAGCGCGTGGAGCTCCTCGAGCGCCAAGCCGAGCGCCTCAGCAAGTTCCGCGTCGCTCCCCTCTTCATGCTGTGCCCGTTCGGCCGCGCGAACTTGGCCAAGGCGCCGGTGGATATGGGTCGGCAAGCGGACCGTGCGGCTTTGGCTGATCACCGCCCGTTCGATCGCCTGGCGAATCCACCAGGTCGCGTAGGTCGAGAAACGGAAACCGCGTTCGGGGTCGTACTTCTCAAGCGCGTGCATCAAACCGAGGTTCCCCTCCTCGATCAGGTCGAGAAACGGAACGCCGCGGTTTTGGTAGTGCTTGGCGATGCTGACGACCAAGCGGAGATTGCTCTCGATCATCTGTTGCCGGGCCGCCTCATCCCCCGCTTTGGCGCGCCGCGCCAGCGACAACTCCTCCTGCGGAGCAAGCAGGCTGATCGTCCCGATCGCCTCGAGATAGCGGTGGGCCAAGTCGGAAAAGAGCTCGTCGTCGGGAACGGTGTCGGCAGCAGCAACCGCCCCCTCGCGCGCTGAAGCCTCCGACTCACTGGGGAGCTCGGCGAACGGAAAATCGTCGCCGAAACGCTCCTCGAGGTTCTCGCCCTCCCTCTCCCAACCGAACCGCTCTGCGGAGGGCTCCAACCCTTCCGGCTCATCGCGCCTCTTTTTTCGTCTCTCCCCCATCGCCCCCTCCGTCGGCACCCCTGACCGCGATCGCCTCCGGTCACCGCTTCGGTAAGAGGCTTTCAGGGTCGAGCGCTTTGCCGGCGCGGCGAATCTGGAAATGGAGTTTCGGTCGATCGACGTTGCCACTACGCCCGAGGCGCGCGATGACCTGTCCCCGTTTCACCTTCTCTCCTTCCTTGACGACCACCTTATCATTGTGGGCGTAAACGGAGACGTAGTCGTCGGGGTGTTGCAGAATCACGATGAGGCCAAACCCCTCGATCCCCTCGCCGACATAGGAGACGGTGCCATCGAGCGCTGCGACCACGGGATCGCCCACCTGGCCGCCAATATCGACCCCTTTGCGGCTCTTACCGTCGAACGACGCCAAGATGGGGCCATTGGCTGGCCACATCCATCCCCCGGTTGCCGAAGAGGCATCAACCGACTGCTTCTCTTCCCCCGCAGAAGAGGCGCCCGCCTGCTGAGCGGTCGCACTCCCGGCTGGAGTAAGCGGTGGCGTCGTCAGGCGCCCGCCGGTCGTCACCCCGGAAGAGGCGCTCGTCCCGTCGGCGGTGGAGGGCGCTGCCGTCGCTGCCACCCCGCCAGGCGTCCCCACCGGAAAGACCTGGACACCACCCGTTCCAGCCCCCCCGCCCGTCGCGGGGCGGAGGCGCAACTGCTGACCGACGAAGATGCGGTGGGGGTCACTGAGGCCATTGAGCTGCGCGAGCGCCTCCGGATTCATCCCATAACGGCGCGCGATCGCGTTGAGGGTCTCACCCGGCGCAACTTGGTGGAACTCCGGCGTTGTTGCGGCACTGCCGGCATTCCCCCCGCCCACAGCTGGGGCGCTCGCCGCAAGACCGCTGCTGCGATCGACCACCGGCGACTTCACCGGCGAAGCGCATCCCGCAACCCAGAAAAGCACGCTCAGGAGCGCCACTGCAAACGGCTGTCGGATCATTCCCATCGTCATCTCCTACTTACTCCTTACCCGGCAACAGCGGCACGAAACGGACCGGTTCGACCGGATGGGCCACCCACCCGCCCCGTTCCCGCCGCCACACCGTCAACCACTGCGCGTCAGCAGGCCCAACCGGTGCAACAATCCGCCCCTCCGTCGTGAGCTGCGCAAACCAAGCGGGGGGTGGCTCCTCCCCTGCCGCAGCGGCAATCACCGCGTCGAATGGGGCGGCCTCGGGCAGCCCCTCTGCGCCGTCCCCCCACTTCAACCGGACGTGGGAAAAACGGAACGGCCTGAGGTTGGCCTTCGCACGCTCCAGAAGAGGGCGAATCCGCTCAACCCCATAGACCTCGGGCACCAAATGGGCCAACAGCGCCGTCTGGTAACCGCTCCCGACCCCCACCTCCAGCACCTTGCGCGGCGGGGTAGGCTCGAGGAGGAGCTCCAACATCCGCGCGACGATGTAGGGTTGGGAGATCGTCTGCCGATAACCGATCGGTAGCGCCACATTGCTGTAGGCACGGTCGCGCAATGAGGAATCGACAAAGAGGTGGCGCGGCACCGTCCCGATCGCTGCGAGCACCTGGGGGTTCTTGATCCCTTCTGCCGCAAGCAGCTCGACGAGCGCCTCGCGTTGCCGCCGAAAAGCGCCCTCCTCTCCTTTCCGCTCTCCCACCCGGTAGGGGAACGCGACCATCTACGCCAACCACTCGCGCACCGCAGGGATCCCATCGTAATGGGTGAGGTCGATCTGCAATGGCGTCACCGACACGAACCCCTGCTCCACCGCATAGAAATCGGTTCCCGGTCCGGCGTCGGCAGCACTTCCCGCCGGCCCGATCCAATAGACCGTCTCACCCCGAGGATTGGTCCCTTTGATGAGCGGTTCGGCCTTGTGGCGACGGCCAAGCCGCGTCACCTCGATCCCCTTGATCGCCGCAAGCGGAAGATCGGGGACATTGACGTTGAGCAACACCCGCCCAAGCGGCCTTCGCACCGCGCGCGCGACGAGCTCCGCCGCAATCGCTGCCGCGGCGTCAAACGAATGGGGATTTTTGCTCACAAGCGAAATCGCGAGCGCCGGCACCCCCAACAGGTACCCCTCCATCGCCGCGGCGACGGTACCGGAGTAGATGGTGTCATCGCCCATATTCGCCCCGAGGTTGATCCCCGAGACGACCATATCGGGCACGACATCGAGCATTCCGGTGACCGCAAGATGGACGCAATCGCTCGGGGTGCCATTGACGAACCAGAAGCCGTTCGGGGCACGGCGCAGCATCAACGGCCGATCGAGGGTGAGCGAATTGCTTGCGCCACTGCGATCGCGCTCGGGCGCGACGACGGTCACCTCGCCAAAGGGGGCAAGCGCGTGCGCCAGAGCCTCGATCCCGGGGGAAAAGTAGCCGTCGTCGTTACTGAGCAGAATCCGCATCGCGTCCTCTCGTTTCGGGTGGGGAGCCCACGCGATGCAGCAATCTTACCATACAGGCTAATCGCGAAGCAGCCGCTCCATCATCCACTGCGCTGCGGCCAGCCCAATCGTCGCGGTTACTGTGACGACCGACCCATACCCCGCACACGCAAGCCGCGCAGCGGGGTCGCAGGGGCTGCCCCGCGCCATCGGCTCATCGCTAAAGACGGCCGTAAGCCCCATTTTGCGCGGCAGGCGGGGAAAATGCCACTCGCGGCGAAGGCGGCTGCGCACCTTCGCCAACAGGGGGTCTTGTATGGCTGCGGCGAGGTCGGCGACACGCACCCGCGTCGGGTCGCGCTTTCCCCCCGCAGCCCCTGCGATCACCAGGGGCTTGGCGCACGCACGCGCCCAACAGGCAAGCGCCACCTTCGCCTTCACATCGTCGGTCGCGTCGATCACCCCGTCAAAAGAAGGGGTGAGGAGCTCCGCACACGTCTCCGGTGTGACGAAGGCATCGACGGCATGGAGCGCCATTTCGGGGGCGATCGTCTGGAGCCGTTCGCCCAACGCAGTCACCTTCGCCATCCCGAGCGTCGCGGTGGTCGCCTGGACCTGGCGGTTGAGGTTGCTCTCGACGACGATATCCATATCGATCAGGGTGAGCGCGCCCACACCACTTCGCGCAAGCGCTTCTGCCGCCCACGAGCCCACGCCGCCCACGCCCACCACCGCGACATGGCTTCGCGCAAGCCGGGCAATCCCAGCTTCCCCAAAAAGGTGCACGAGCGCCGTCAGGCGGCGCGGGAGATCCGCTCGCGCCAAATGCCCAACCCCTGAGCGTTCAACTCCAGATCCCACGCCAGGAACTGCAAGAGCGCTTCGCCGGTGAGCGGCCACCCCTGCCGCTCAGCTTCTTCGACCATCAGCGCCCGCAACCCTTCGAGAATCTCCAGGTGGCGCGTCGTCCCCTCCCCATGAGCCGACCGCGCAATTCCGACATAGGCGTCGAGCAGGCGATTGTGCTCGGCAACGAGCCGCGCCACTTCGCCCACCCCCCCGAAATGGGTGAGATAGGCGCGCTCCGGGGCGAGCGCCGCGATCCGCCGCGTCGTCGCCGCGAGCGCCTCTGGGTCGAATTCGCTCGGCGTCGTCGTCGGAATGGTGCTCGGCCGACCATCGACGTCGAGCTCACGGTAGGAGAGCCCCAGCGTGTCGCCGGTAAAGACCAACCGGGTCTTCTCCTCCCAGAAGAAGAGGTGGTGGCGCGCGTGGCCCGGCGCTTCATAAACGGTGAGGGTTCGGCCACCGAAGTGAAACGGTTGCCCATCCGCGGCCGCGATGATTCGCTCTTCTGGCACCGGCATCAGGTAGCCGTAGAGGTCGAACGCCTGCGCTTCGCCATAGACGGCACAGGTCGCCTGCCAGAGGCGGCTCGGGTCGACAAGATGGCGGCGCCCACGCGGATGGACAACCACCTGGGCGTTGGGGAGTGCGGCCAAGAGCTGGCCTGTTCCGCCCGCGTGGTCGAGGTGAATGTGAGTGAGGAAAAGGTAGCGAACAGCCTCCGGGGAAATACCCGCTTCGGCAAGCGCGGCAAGGTAGTGGGGAATCGCGTGATTGACGCCGGTGTCGACGAAGGCTGCCTCACCCGCGCCGACCAAGAGAAAAACCGCGGCCAATTGGGGGCGTAAGTAGCCCGTGTCGATCGTGGCAACCCCACGATCTTCCCAAACCACCGTTGTCATCGCCTTAGAACGGAATATCGTCGTCGGCAAAACCGTTGTCGGCAAACGGGGTGGCTGCAGCGCTCCCCGTCGGTTGCGCCGCAGATGCTGCATAAGTGCCACCTGCTGCCGCGCCTGCAGCGGCACCCATCGGCACGTCTGCTTCTGGCGCGCCGCGGTTCCCCAACATTTTGAAGGTATCGCCGCGAATCTCGGTGGAGTAGCGCTCCTGCCCGCTCTGGTCGGTCCACTTGCGGGTCCGGATCGACCCTTCGATATAGACCGGCTGTCCCTTTTTGAGGTACTGCGCCGCAATCTCCGCTTGCCGCCCGAAAAAGACGACGCGGTGCCACTCGGTCTGCTCGCGGCGCTCCCCCGTCTGCTTGTCGCGCCACACCTCGGAGGTGGCCACCGACAAATTGACGACCGCTTCGCCGCTCGGTAGGTAGCGCGTTTCGGGATCGCGCCCGAGGTTACCGACCAGGATGACCTTATTGACCGACGCCATCGTTCCTCTCCTCTACCCCCTCTGCCGGCGCAGAGAGCTTTAGCGAAAAAGCATACCACAAAAGGGCAAGGAGCGCGCAGGCGAGAAAGAGGGCCTGCGCCCCCCACCCCTGCACCATCCAGCCCCCCAACGCCCCTCCCGCAAAGAGCCCGAGCGACTGCAGCGTATTGTAGACCCCAAGCGCCGCCCCCTTATAGTGCGGCGGCGCGATTTTCGAGATCCACGACGGTTGCGTCGCCTCCAACACGTTGAACGCGACGAAAAAGAGGGTCAAGCTGAGTGCCAGCGGCCAAAGGCCACTTGCGACTGCACCGCTCGAAAATAGCGCCAAGGCGAGCTGCACGAGCGTGAGGAGCACGACCGCGCCGCGATAGACCTGCGCCAAACGGCCACGCTTCTCCGCCACCACGACGAGGGGCACCATCAACGCCAAAGCGATGATCACCGCTGCGCCGTAGACCTGCCAGTGGGCCGCCACTGGCAGCCCCCCCTGGGTGACCAAGAGCGCCGGCACCACCACCCACATCGCCATCTGGACGAAATGGAGGGCAAAGACACCGAAGTCGAGGCGCAGGAGGCGATGATCGCCCACCACCGCGGCAAAACCGCCACGCGCACCCTCTCCCTGCTCCCTGTGCCCCACAACGCCCCCGCGCGGCGGGTTGGGAACCCCGCGGGCCACCATCACCCACGCCATCCCCCCCAGGAGGGCGGTCAAGAGAAAGATGCCGCGCATCCCGATGAGGCCGTACAACCAGGGGGCCAGTGCCAGCGAACCGGCAAAAGCCAAACCGATCGACGCGCCAATCATCGCCATCGCTCGGGTGCGAAAGGTGGGCGAGGTGAGATCGGCGACGAGCGCCGTCACCGCCGCAGAGATCGCCCCTGCCCCCTGCACTGCCCGGGCCGCGATCAGCCACTCGACCGTCGGCGCCCACGCCGCCAAGAGTCCACCGAGGATAAAGAGGGCCAATCCGAAAGTGATCACGGGCTTCCTGCCCCAGCGGTCAGAGGCCCAACCGAACGGCAGGAGGAAGAGCGCTTGCGTGAGGCCATAGACCCCGAGCGCGAGGCCCACCCGTGTTGCGGAATCGCCGCCGGGAAGATGGCGCGCATAGTCGGCCAGCACCGGCAGGACGAGGAAAAGCCCCACCATCCGCAACGCAAAAACAGAGGCGAGGCGCAGCGCGATGCGCCGTTCGTGGGGAATCGCAACCATTAA
>NZ_BAAHXE010000033.1:0-23683 GCF_054657095.1 Hydrogenophilus islandicus
TAAGCGTCATCGTCGCCCTGCTTCTCGGGGTTGGGCTCGCCTACTGGTGGCTCGAGCGTCGGGCAGTGGACGGGGGCCCGTTGTCCGATCGCGCCGTTCCCAGTAGCACGAACGTCGGGAGAAGAGGGGACGCTGCGCCTGCTGCGCCCCGTTCGGAGCGGGAGATGGGGGGGAGTGGAAAAGAGTCGGCTCTTGTCCCTGGACCGTCGGGAATGGAGGTAGGCGGGTCGAGTCGGGCGGGGAAAACCGCTTCGTCGCTGGGGGATCTCCCCTCGTCCCTCCCCTTGCCGGTCGCGACGCGCTACAAAGAGCGGGTCGTCACGGACGCCAAGGAGCTCCTCGCAGCATTGAGCGACCATTTCGGCGTCGACAATTCGACGGTGCGCGACCTCTTCACTGCCGCCAATCCGGGGGTAGCGATCGACCGCGTCGCCCACAACACCCGGATTCGTCTGCCGCAACTGCGGCGGGAAGAGATGATCGTCGCCGACAACCGCGGCCGCTTCTACCTCTACTACGCCACCCTTGCTGACGATCAACAGGCGGCAGCGGTCAAAGAGCGGCTTGCCCCTTTCGGCGTCGCGGTGGTGGCGTTGCCGGTGACGTTGGCGGGGCAGACGGTGAGCCGGCTCTATCTCGGGCCGTTCACGGCGTTTGACGAAGCCGCGCGGGTCGCCGAGTTGGTCCGCTTTACCTATTTGCCGCTCCTGGAGCGGGCAGGTTCGTGACGAACCGGTATTTGACGAGGCGCTTGGCGATCCCCCATGGGGTGTCTCCTGCGCCGATACCGATCCGCGGGATGAGCAGGAGGTCAGAGCCGCGAGTTCGATGGGTGACCCAACCCGGTTGGGTGGTGAAGAGGGCCGCAAAGCCCGTCTCCCGGATGATCGCTGTCTGATTCGCCCGCCAGTCGCCATTGGGTGGCGCGATCCACCGCGGTAGGCAACCGAGCCGATCGCGCAGGAGCGACTGGCTGGTGGCCAAGACCGTGGTGAGTGCCGCAGGGTCGAGGTGACGAAAGATCTCGTGGTGGTGGCCGTGGTTGCCGATCGCGCAGTCTGGGGTCGCGGCGAGCTTCTTCGCCTCCTCCCAGGTGAGGGGGCGGAGCGCCTCGACCGGGGCAGGGTGGGGGTCGGCGCCCGCTGCGGTGAGGAGTTCGCTCACCCTCGGCTCAACCGCGTCGGGTCGAAGGGCTTTGAGTTCAGCGATCATCGCCGGCGTCACCTCTTGGCCGACGCGCGCTAGCCCCTCCCGGAGTCGGTCCCACCAAAACCACGGGGTTCCTAAATAGCCGGTGGCGAGAAAAAAGAGCGCAGGAACCCCCAAGGCGCGCAGGATCGGAAGGGCAGTCTGAAGGTTATTCGCATAGCCGTCGTCGAAAGTGACAAGGAGCCGCGGCCGTTGCCACCGGGGGCGCGGGGTGAAGAGTTGCTCCGGGGTCACTGGTTCAAACGCGCGCAGAAGGGCGGTCAGCTGATCGCGAAAACGGCGAGCAGGAACCTGGAGCCAGTCGTTACAAGGGAAATCGTCGGGGATGACCCCGTGGTACATCACGACGAGATCGGCCATCTATTTGCGCTCCGTGCGACGCCACCCAAGCTCCCGTTCGGTGAGGAGCGACCGGAGGACGGCCCACAACTTTTCGGCGATGTACCCCGGGGCGTGGGCGAGCGCCCGGCCAAAGAGGGGAAGGAGCTGGTAGCGGTGCGCGGCGTGGAGGTAGTGGAGGAGAATCGCGGCGAACGCCGCTGCCGCACCCAGCCGCACGGGGAGTGGAGCAAAGAGGAGAAGCACTGCGTGGCCGAGCGCCACCCACGCGATCGGGGGTACCATCAGATCGAAGAGCTGTCCCTGTGTCGCCCACGGACGGCGCGGGAAGTGGCGCACCACCGGGCCAAAGTAGTGGCGGATCGTCCAGAGTTTGCCCCGTTCCCACCGTACGCGCTGCGTCGCCAATTGATGGCGCGCCACCGGCATCTCGGCCCAGACGGCAGCCGCGTCGGCAAAGCGAACCCGTTTGCCGGCAAGAAAGAGGTGTTGGTGGTATTCGAGGTCTTCGACAACCCCATACGCGCGATAGGGTACCGCTTCGATGGTTGCGCGCGCGAGCGCAAAGCCGTTCCCGTAGATTCCGGCTGACCAGCCGAGGCGATCGCGGCCGAGCGGCCGGATGCCGTTCAAGGAGGCGAGCTGCACCGCGGCGATCTCGGTACGCGGATGGGCCGTGGCGTTCTTGACCGCGTAGCGCAGCTGCACGGCGTCGGCCCCAGCGGCAAAGAGCGCGTCGAGCACCCGCAGTGCCTGGGGGTCGAGCGTCGAGTCGGCGTCGACGACCACCACCGCGTCCCACTCGGGATCGGCAGCAAGGGTGCGGAAGAGGTAGTCGAGCGCTCCCCCTTTCCCTGGCGGGTCAAAGGTGTAGACCGTGGCGCCGGCGGTCTCGGCCAACGCCGCGGTCTCGTCGCTGCAGGCGTTCGCGACGACGACCACTTGGAAGCGCTCCTGGGGATAGTCGAGCGCACGCGCCGCTTCAACGGCCGCGGTGATGTGGAGCGCCTCATTGTGGGCAGGAATAACGACGCGAAAGCGCGTCTGGGGAGGCTTCTCCTGCGCGCGAAGGGGGGGCCAGGGGTAGGGAAGGGTACGACTCGCCCAGGAGAGTGCGAGGAGATAGAATGGTGGAATCGCAAGGAGCGCAAGCACCATCCACCATGTCATGCCACGACCCCCTCTACCTCTTTGTCCATTCGCGTTTTCCTTGTCTCAGCGAAACGTTCGTCGCAGCCCAGGCTCAGACGCTGGCTGAGCTCGGACTTCCCGTGGTCCATCTCTCCAACCGCCACCCGCGCCCCGACGAGGTCCACCCGCCGATGCGCGCGCTCGTGGACCAGGTGACCTACCTCGACCACCTACCGGCAACCGAGTGGGGGCGCGCCATGGTCTGGGCCGTACGCACCTTCGGCGACCTCTTCTGGCAAACGGCGGCAGCGCTCTTCCGTTCGGAAGAGGAGTGGCCGAAGCGGCTCGCGCAGTGGGCGGCGGCGGTATGGTTACTCTACCATTTCCGCGGCCGTTCGGTCCACCTCCATGCCCATTTCACCTATGGCGCCGCGGGGGTCGTCCATTGGTGCCACGCTTTGGCGGGGGTGCCCTATTCGCTCACCCTCCACGGCTCGGACGTCTTGTACGACAACCCCCCCGACCTTCTTGCGAAGATCCGCGACGCAGCGGGGCTGGTGTCGATCTCGCAGAAGAATTTTTCGGTCCTTGAAGCGCGTTTCCCGGGGGCCGTTCCGGCCGCCCGCGCAGTGATTCCGCTCGGGGTCGAGCCCCTTCCCTTTGAGCCTCCGCCACCCGTGTCGCTCCCCGTGCGGCTGCTCAACGTCGGGCGATTGAGCGAACACAAAGCGCAGCACGTGCTGATCGATGTGTGTGCGCTGTTGCGGGAGCGGGGAATCCCTTTGACCTGCGACATCATCGGCAGTGGCGAACGGGATCCCTTTTTGCGCGACCGGATCGCGGCGTTGGGGCTTGGCGAGGTGGTGCACCTCTTGGGCGCGCGTTACCATGACGAAATCCTCGCGAGCTACCGCCGCTACCACCTCTTTGTCCTGACGAGCGTCGTCGAGGGGATGCCGCTCGTCGTGATGGAGGCGATGAACGCCGGGGTTCCGGTGGTGACGACCGACGTCGGCGCGATTGGCGAACTCGTCGCCGACACGGCGATCACCGTTCCCCCGAATGATCCGCACGCGGTTGCAGCCGCGATCGAACGGATCGTCCGGGGTGAGATCGATGTCGCAGCGATGGCGCACGCGGCGCACGACCGCATCGCGACCCACTTCAATATGCGGCGTAACCATGTCCGCTTTGCCGAATGGTTGCGCGCGCAGCCGACCGCCGCCATTCCCGTGTAATAGGGGAGAGGCTGGTGAGCCGCAGCGGCTACTGGTCTCCCCGGCCGCGCACCACCACCCACACCGTTTTGACGAGGAGCGCTAGGTCGCGTTTCAGGCTCCAGTGGTCGATATAGTCGAGGTCCATGCGCATCCATTCGTCAAAAGTGACACGCGACCGGTCCGAGATCTGCCATGTGCAGGTGATGCCGGGAAGGACGCTCACCCGCCGCAGATAGGTGGTCCGGTCCATATGGGCGTAGTCGTCGAGCGGCAGCGGCCGGGGGCCGACGAGGCTCATATCCCCCTTGAGCACGTTGAAGAGTTGCGGCAGTTCGTCGAGGTTCAATTTGCGCAGCCAGCGGCCGAGCGGCGTGACGCGCGGATCGTTGCGCATCTTGAACGCTGCACCATCCCGTTCGTTGTGCTGTTGACGCAACGTCTCGCGCAGCGCGTCGGCGTTCGGGATCATCGTGCGGAATTTGTAGAGCGGAAAGACGCGACGGTGGTAACCCAAACGCGGTTGAACAAAGAGCACCGGGGCGCCCATCGTGACCCGGATCGCCAAAGCGATCGCGAGCAGTAGGGGGGAGAGGAGCAGCAGTGCGCCGAGCGCGCCGGTGACGTCGATCAGCCGTTTCACCAGAAAAGGCCAGCCCATCTGCGGGCCGGAATCGAAACTGAGGAGCGGTATGGCGCGGTCAGTGCCATTCGCGGCGACGCGCACCAGGTGGGTGCGGGGGGCGAGCGGTTCGGGAAGGGGGACGATCGGCGCAAAGAGTTCGACGGGAAAGAGGACCTCGATCCCCTGCGCTTCGGCTTCGCGCAGCGCTTGCTGGACGGGTTCGTCGATCGCGGTGAGGGGAATCGTCACGACGATCTGGTCGACGACCGCCTCATCGAAAAAAGGTTGGAAGCGGTCGAAGGAACCGAGGTAGGGGAGCGGCGATTGGCCTGGAGAGGCGGCAAAGTAACCGAGGAGCTGGTAGTGGCGGTTGTTCTGGAGTGACTCGGCGAGCGCGTCAGTGAGCGGAGTGGCACCGAAAAAGAGGAGGTGGATGCGGTGGCGCGCCTCCGGATCGAGCCACGTGAGCACGCGGAGGTGGAGCGAGCGCAGCAGGAGGTCGGTGGCAAGATAGGTTGCGGCAAAAATAGCCAAAAACGAAGGGGTGACGAGTTTGAGGGCCAAGATTTTGCTCGTCGCGGCAAGAAGTGCAGTGCCGATCGCGGTGAGGAGCGCGATGCGCGGTCCGGTGCGGCGCGCACCCGCGTCGGGCGCGGTGTCGACGAGGAGTGCGGAGAGGAGTACCCATAGGGCGCTCCAGGCGAGGAGCAACAGGAGGTTCTGCAGCGAGATTCGCCACTCGAGTACCCGGAGGAAGCGTACCCCTTCGATCGCTGGTCCCGTGAAATAGGCGGCGACGAGGAGGGCAAACCAGAGCGCGAAGAGGTCGGCAAGGACCAGGGTGCGAACGGCGAAGCGCGACATGGTGATAAGGGAAAACCGGATGGGGCAGGGTAATTTTTACATCATACCATCGGTTGAGGGGGGGTGATCGGCGAGAGCCAGAATCTGAGCCATCGCCAGCGACAGAGGGTTTCCCGCGGGGTGAAGCCCGCTTTTTCGATACCGGAGATCGACGCGCGATTCTCGGTGAGCGCATAGATCCAGAGGGTATTTGCGGTGTGCAGAGCGCGGAGCGTCCGCAACGCTCGGGGATAGTATCCCTGGCCGCGCGCCGCAAAGAGGGTGTAGCAGTCATAGACCACCATATGAGCTGGTGGCAGCGGCCAGCGCGCTTCATGCCCCAGTTCATAGGTGAGGTCGAGCCATCGGTCACTTCGGGTCCAAGCGATGTGCACCATTTGCCCTGCGGCGGAGAAGAGCCAGAGGCGGTCGCCGCGGGCAAAGCGCTGGGGTGCGACCTCTGCGACCAAGGCGAGATGGGGGTCCGTCGCGAAATGGGGGGTCAAGAGAGTGGTATCCTCTGAGGCTGCCGCCTCGAGGAGCGGCAGCGGCGGCAGGGGGTTCCCCGTGGGAGCGACAAAGAGGGCAACGCAACGCCGCTGGGGTAAAACCTTCTCTCTGATTCGGGAAATGAGGTTCAAGGAGTTCTTCATGCGTGCGTTTCCGGTCACCCACTTGATGGGGGTTGAGATCGATTGCGTCGACCGCGCGGGGCTTCTTTCGTGGCTTGCTGCGGCGCTCGCTCGACCCCAAACCCATTTCGTCGCCAACGTCAACGCCCACGCGATGAATCTGGCGTGGGAACGCCCCCAGTTCCGCGAGGTCCTCAACAGCGCCGACCTCGTTTTCGTCGACGGCTACGGCGTGGTGCTCGCCGCGCGGTTGCTGGGGTTGCCGATCGGCGAGCGGCTCACCTTCGCCGACTGGATGCCCGATTTTCTCACCCTCTGCGGGGAGCACCAAGCGCCCCTCTTCTTTTTGGGTGATACCGACGAGGTCGGAGCGGCGTTTGAGGGGTGGATCCGCACCCATTTTCCGGCGCTTCCGTGGGCGGGGCGGCACCACGGCTTTTTCGCCCGGGCAGGGGCGGAGAATGAGCGGGTGATCGCGGAGATCAACCGCAGCGGCGCGCAGGTGCTCCTCGTCGGGATGAGCATGCCGATTCAGGAGGAGTGGTTTGCCGCGCACCGCAACCGCTTCCCCGCAGTGCGCGTCGCGCTGATGGCAGGCGGCTACGCGCGCATCGCCACCGGCAAGATTCCCCGCGGCCCGCGGTGGATGACCGACCACGGGTTGGAGTGGCTCTACCGTTTCCTGCAACAACCCCGTTACACCTGGCGGCGCTACTGGCTCGGCAACCCCCTCTTCCTGTGGCGGGCGTTCGCCTGGCGCTACTTAGGGCAGCAACCCCGTTGACTGCTCCCGTTCAATGCGCCGCGCCGCGAACATCGCCCCCCAGACCACCCAGAGGTAGTAGGGCATGAAAATGTAGTCGGGATTGAACTGCTCCTGGATCGCCCACGCCACCCCGCCACCGAACGCAGCGATGCCGACGTCGGCGAAGAGTCCGGTGCCGTGAGTGAGTGTCTGCCAGCTGTAGCGCAACAGGAGGAGAAAGGCGGTCAGGTGGAGGATTAGCCCCGGGATGCCGATCTCGGCAGCGGTGAGGAGCAAGAAATTGTGCACGGGCTGGTTGTACCAAGTGGCGACCTGAAGATTGGTGCGGTCGTAACGGTGCATCTCGCGGGTGTATTGCCCCAATCCTACCCCCCAAACGGGGTTGGCCTCGATCGCGTTGCTGGCCGTCTCCATCAGCGGCACCCGCACGAGCGCCGAGCCGCGATCCTCCGCAGTCCATCGGGTGCGAAAAGTCTCTGAGACGGCAAAGAGCGAGGCAACGAGGGTCGTCACCGAAAAGAGCATGACCAAAGCACCGATGAGGACACTCCGCCCTTTGCGCTTGAGCCAGAGGAGGATACCGATCGCGAGCGCCACCGCAAAGCCGATCCACCCCCCGCGTGAGCCGGTGATGGTGAGTGTCGCGAGACCCAGCGCGATCGCGACGAGCACGAAGAGGCGGGCGAGCCGCTCCCCTTTGAGGGTGGGCACAAAGAACCACAGGAAGAGGAGCGCGACGGCGAGAAAGTTCGCAAGCGTATTGGGGTGGCCGAACGTGCCGCCGTAGCGTAAGAGGTAGCCGGAACCGGCAGCGCTTTTCAGCGCAAAGTCGGTCTTGAGGAGCTTTGCGGTAAAGATCACCGGACCCAAGAAGCGTTGGTCGGCAACGGCGAGCGCTTGCAGAATCACCGCGGCGGCGAGCGCCAAACCGAGGAGGCGAAAATGGTGGGGTTGGAGAAAGCGGGCAAGAACCCAGAGAAAGAAGAGGGCTTTGACCTCCCGCCAGTAGAGGCTCCAGGCAAAGAAGGGTTCGCGGGCGATGAATGCGGCGTTTGCTGCATCCCAAAGGAGCATCACGACGAAGGTGACGGCGAGCGGACGGGGAATTGCAGCCACTGCCGGTTTTCCGGTGCGGTCGAACCACCAGAGGAGCGCGAGGAAGAGGAAGAGCAGGTCACTCAGCGAGACGCGAAAGCCGTTCGCGAGCACCGCAAAGGGCCAATCTTTCCGGAAACCGGGGTTGATGTCGACGAAGGTGAGGGCAAGGCCAAAGACCGCGAGAAACCAGGCGAGCGACTCGACTTGCTGGGTGCGCCAGAAGAGGAGCAAGACCGGCAAAGCCGCAAGCCCCACCACCGCAGCAAACGCCGCGAGGAGGAGTGCGGTGTCCCCTCGGCCCAAAACCGTAGCGATCGCCCAGCCGGCCGAGACGCCAAGGGTGACAGGGATCAGAGTGGGCAGCAACGGATGAGGGCGGGGGGCAAACATGGAGGTGGAGAGCGGTTACAACAGACGGATCAGCCACTGCGGCAGCGGATAGCGGCGGAAGGTCAAGACACCCCCGAGCACCGGTGTTCCCATGCTCTGCAGCTCACGGGTGAGCGCGGCGACGGCCGGTTTGCGCACTTCGCCACTTTTCAGAACCAAAACGACGCCGTCACTCTCCTGGGCGATCAGGTAGCCATCGGCGCTGCGGTTGAGGGGCGGTACGTCGACGACGATCGTGGCGTAGATCCCCCGTGCAGTGGTGATCAACGAGCGGAACCAACGGACCTTTTCGGCCACCGAAAATTCGCTACCGCCAAAGAGGGTGAGGCGGTTGAGGGCGTGGTCGGCCGGGAGTTGGGTCCAGGAGAAGGGGGCGCCGATCGGCAAGGTGAAGGCTTCGCGCGGCGCGTGCTCCGCCGCAGGGGTGAGTGTGAGCAGAAGCGTTCGCCCTTCGCGGGCGCTGCTGGCGAGGTGGTGGGCGATGAGGTAGGAGAGCGTCGAGACGCCGCTCTGCGGAATCGGCGCAACGAAGAGGACCACCTGCGGGGCTTGAGGTTGGCCGAAGGCGAGTCGGTGGGCGATCCGTTGCACCTCAAGCCCCCACGCCGCAGGGAGTTGCCGCACTGGGGGAGGGAGGACGAGGGGCGCTGCGCCTTTGGCTTGGACGGTAACGGCGGGGTGTGGTTTGGGAGGGTGGGACGTTGTGCGCTCCTCTTCCCCTTGCGCTGCGTTACGCGTCCGAGAAGGTTGTGGTTCTGGTTCCGTCGGTTTGGGCTGATCGTTGAGGCCGTTGCGCCCCCACGGGTCGCCACCCCAGACATCGTCGGCCCAAGGGGAGTCGCGCAGCGTTGCAGAGCGGTTTTTCTGCTCCAGGATGTCCGAGAGCCTCATCGCGTCCTCCTTGGGGCAAAAAAGGGCTCATTCCACGTGGCGGCAGAGGGCGAACTGCTTTGCGCGTCGAGCGACCCCAAGACAGGGAGCAACGCCGCAGCGTCAGAGGGGGTGTAGATTTTCTGCGCAGCGAGATAGGCGGCCGCGGCTACCCCCGCTGCGACGATCGGTCCAATCACGAGCGCGAGCGCGATCATCAAGCCGGGACGGGGAAAGGTCGGTGCCACGGGAATTTGCGGTTGGGCGGCGATCGAGACGTTGGCAAAGCGGGCGTCGTCCTTCGCCTGACGGATCCGCGCCTCCTCCTGCTTGTCAACGTAGATGCCGTACTGTTTGCTCGTGAGTTCCCGTTCCAACTGCAGCTGTTCGTAAGTGAGCGACCGGCCGGTGAGTTCAACGGCTCTCTGGTTGAGTTCCGCAATGCGCTCCTCGAGCGCGGTGAGTGCTGCTGTGCCGCTGCGCTCTTCCACTTTGAGGTCTTCGATGATCTGCTTGAGGTACTGGCGAATCTGCTGGCGCATGTTGCCGTATTGCGCTTCGGCATCCAACACCGGTTTGGTCCCCGGTTGATAGTCATTGCGCGCGCGCTGCAGGTTGATCGTCAGTTGCGCGAGGCTCTTCTCCATCTCGATGAGCGCGGGGTATTCATAAACGGTGGTTTTCGGCAGGCCGACCAGGTTTGCTCCCCCTTGTTGCTCAAACCGTTTGAGCGCCTCAGAAAAGGCTTGGGTTTTGGCGCGGATCTCCTCGAGCGACGAGCGCATCTTCATCCGTTCCTGCTCGAGGTCGCGCATCAGCTGCAGCAGCGTCTGTCGCTGAACCGCGGGATCGACGACGCCGGTCTGTGCGGTGACCGTCTCGAGCTCCCGGTTGAGCTGTGCCAAGCGCCGTTGCAAGAATTCGGTCTGGTTGCGGAAAAAATCGATCCCGCCCGAAACGCGGTTGATTTCGATGTAGTAGTCGACGAAGGTGTTGACCAGCGTCTGCAACATGTGGGTGACCTCTTGCGGGTCGCCCCCTTTGAGGGTGACGCGCACCACGTTCGATTCGGTAAGAGGTTCGGCTTTGATCCGGCCTTTGAGCTGCGCGACCGCTTTTTGCACGGCGGTCGGGTCGTCGCGCGACGCGAGCCCCAGTTTCTCCACCACCTGCGCGAGGTGTTCGCTCGACTGGAGGAGAAAGATGATGGTGTTGAGATCTTTGAGGGTGACGTCGGAGGCAAAGAAAGCCCCTCCTTCGGGCGAAATCATGAACGGGCGGGTGAGCGCCGGTTTGATGAGGAGATCGGCGCTGGTCTCGTAACGGGGCGGCGAAAGAAACGCCAAGGCCAACGTGATCCCGATGAGGCCGAAAAAGGTTGCGAGAAAAACCTGTTTCTTGTAGAAAAAGATGCTCAGAATATCGCGCACCGTCTGCGTCGGCTCAAGCGGTGGCGCTGGGGGCAGACTCTGCGGCAATTGTGGGGCGGAGTTCATGGTTTGCCTTTCAGAGATTGCGTTGGTAACTAAAGGAGAAAAACCGGGGAATCAACGCCCAGAGTTGCTCGGCGGTGAGCGCCGCGTCGGCAAGCCGCGTGTTCGGGACATAGACGACGTCGCCTTGGCGAAGGATCGGGTCTTTCCCAAGGTTGCCGGTGGTCAGAATCTCTTTGAGATTGATCACCCGGCCAACCGGGTGGTTCGCTTCATCCCGGGTAATCAGCAGAACGGTCTCTGCTTCGGCGCGCGCGTCCAAGCCGCCCGCCATCGCAATCGCCTGGGTGACGGTGGTGGGGCCGATCAGCTCGACGAAGTTGGGCCGACCGACATAACCGAAGACATAGGCGCGATTGCCGGTCGCTTTCAAGAGGAGCGTCGAGACGTTGAGCCCGTCGATCACCTGGGCGTAAGCGGCGATGATCGCCCGTTGTGCTTCGTCGATCGTCTTGCCGGCGACAAAGATCGGCTCGATCAACGGCAGGGTGATTCGCCCGTCGGGGCCGACGACGGTGAGGCGGCTCTGGCCGCGCGTCGCGGTGCGGATCGCCTCTTTGAGGTCGCGGATCCGCTGACCGTAGCGAACGAGGCTCACGGTACTGCGCGGTTTGGTGAGGAGCTTACTGTAGCGTTCGTCGAGCTCGCGCGCGAGCTCCATCGGTGTTTTCCCGGCAGCGCTCACGTCGCCCAGGTAGGGGACGGTGATCCGCCCGTCGGGGCGGACGTCGACGGTGCGGTCGAGTTGCGGGTAGTCGACAAACTCGACCCGAATCTGGTCGCCGATCGCCAGGCGGTATTCCGGCTGAAGCTGGGTGTCGAACTGGTAGACGATCTCAAGTTCGTCGCCCGGTGAGAGGAGGTAATCCCGTCCGACGAAAAGGGCGCTCGATTCGCGCAGATCTCCCTTGTGGGTGGTCACGCCGCCGGGAATGTCGGGGCGGGGGGTGGCGCAGCCGCCGACGACCAGCAGCACGAGGAGCGAAATCCCCAGATGCCAGGCGTGCCGACCGATGGTTTGTTTCATCTCGCCTCCTTGGGCAAGTTTACCAATCGTTGTTGATGCAGTATAGTGCAAAAAAGAGCGGTAGTGAAAAATTATCGATCAATTCTTCGACTTTAGGTTGTTGTCCCGTCCATCGGCCGGGTAAAGGAGGGGTGAAATGGTGCAAAAATGCAACAGATGGCTGGGTGTGGGCGTTGTCGCGGCGCTCATTGCCGGTTGTCAGTCGGTGACCTACAACGTTCCGTCGCTGGCGACCAACGAACGGGCGGTGGAGCGCCAGACGCAGGGCGAGGCGGCCCCTCCCCCTGCCGCACGGGCGGAACGGTATGGCGACCACCTCTTCGACGGGCCGGCGGGGCAGGATTTTCTCGGGGCGCTCAGTATGGGGTATCGGGAACTGGCCCGGGAACGCGACAGCGCGAGCGATTTTGGCGACGCGGCCAAATTTCTCCAACGGGCTGGCGCGGCGGCGCGCGGCGAGCGGGTCTGGCCTGAAGCGATCGGTGATCGGGTGTTGCCCCGCTATGCGCTCGAGGATCTGGTCTATGCCCGCACCCGCTTGATGCGCGCGTTCGATCGGGGCGCCGATCAACGCCATCCGCGTGTTGCCGCGCGGGCGCAAGTGGCATTCGACTGCTGGATGGAGTCGCAGGAGGAGAACCGCTATCCCGAATATGTCCATCGCTGTCGCCAGACCTTTGAAGCGGCGATGAGTCAGCTCGAAGTGCAACCCGCACGGGGAGAAGCCAAGGAAGGGCCTGCTGTTGCCCCAGCAGCGGCGGCTCCGACGGCGTGCGCGGCAGCTGCGTGCGCGCCGCTCACCCTCTATTTTGCGCTCGACAGCGACCAACTTTCGCCCGAGGAGCGGGAGCGGCTGCGGCAGTGGGCGCAAGGGGCGAAGGAGAGCCGCGGGTCGATCGTCGTTGCGGCGCACACCGACCGCGCGGCGAGCGTGCGCTACAACGACGCGCTCGCGAAGCGCCGCCTCGACCACGTCTTGGCGCTCCTCACGGCAGCCGGGATCGACCGCAGCCGAATCGTCGAGGCGCGCGCCTATGGCGAGCGGCGTCCCCCCGTGGCGACACCCGACGGGGTGGTCGAGGCGCGAAACCGGGTCGTCGAGGTGTGGCTCCTCGACCGTCAGTGATACCCCCGCCGCCACCAGGCTTGGTGCGGTCCAGGGATCCGCCACAACCCCACCGCATAGACCGCAGCGCAGATGATCGCCACCGCCATGAGTTCGCCAACCGGGTGGGGAGCGGCCGAAGTGGCGCGCCAAAGGTGAACGGTCGCTGCCGCACTGGCGGCGACCGCAGCAGCCAAGAGAAGCCCCGCGCGGTTTGTTGCGAGCCACGCGCACCAGTCGAGCGTAATGATGCGTGACGCCATGCGCACCATGGCCACCGCAAGGAAGAGTGACGGGATCATGTGGGCAGCTGCCGCTGCGGTCAATCCCCAGCGGGCCGCAATCACGAGACTGGCCGCCTGGAGGAGGACAAAGAGCATCTGGATCCGTAGCTCCCTTCCCGCTTGGCCGCACGCCTCAACCAATGGCCCGGCCAGGTGGTGGGTGAGGTCGACGATCACGACGAGCGCGAGGATCCGCAGCACCGGCGCCGCCTCCCGCCACGGTTCGCCGTAGAGGCCAACGATCACCGTTTCGGGGACCGCTGCGAGGGCCGCAAGGATCGGAAGGCAAACAAGCGCGAGCGTCTGTTGGCTCGCGAGGAACGCGGTGCGCAGTTTCGCCGGTTCAAGCTGCACGAGCGAAAATGCGGGGAACATCACCTGACCGATCGTTGCCGCGAGCCGTTGGAGCGGAATGAGCGCGAGTTGCGCGGCGCGCTGGTAGAGGCCGAGCGGGGCGGGGCCAAGGAGCCAGCCGAGTAGGAGGCTGTCGAGCGCGCTCGCGAGATAGACGACGAAGCTCTTACCGCTCAGGGTGAGGCCGTAGCGGAGAATCGCCTTGCCTTCGTCCCTATCCCACCGTGGCCGCCAACGGCGGCTGCCTCCAACGAGCCAGCAGGCGAGCGTCGCGATGAGCCACCACGCCAGCAGCCCCATTGCGAGGCTCAACGCGCCCCACCCCAACCACGCGAGCACGATGCTTACCGCGCCATAGCCCAACGTGTAGCTCACGAGGTCGATCGTCGCGAGCGCCTGGAAGCGCAGGTGGCGCCGCATCACCGACCGGGGTACGATCCCGAGCGTCATCACCCCTTGAGTGACGCCGATGATCGGGAGAATTGTCGCGAGTTCCGGTGCCTGAAACCAGGAGGCGAGCGGAGCGGCCGCGACGGTGAAGAGGAGGAGAAAGAGCGCTGCCGCAAGGAGCGAAAGGAGGAGCGTCGTCTCGGCGGTGGCGCGGCGGACCGTCGGCCGCTGGATGAGCGCCGACCCGAGCCCCGCGAGCGCGAGCGACTCCGCTAAGACGGAGAAGCCCGTCGCAATCGCGACGACGCCGAAATCGTGCGGCGAGAGGAGCCGCGCGAGCGCCACCCCCACACCAATGCTCAGCACCAGCTGCACGAGCGCCCGCGCAATCGTCCAGACCATGCCGCTACCGGTTTTGCGTTCGCGCGCGTTCATCGCCACCACTGCCCGATCGCGGTGATGAGCCGCCCGACGACGCCACGCCCCATCCGCCAGTCGGCCTCTTGCCGGAGATCCACCCCCCATTCGAATTTGTACGGCTCCGCACCCAAGAGAAAATCGAACTCCTGCCAGCCCTGGGCAACCCCCCACTCGAGGAGCGCGGCGATCAAGAGCTTACTCGGGCTGTAACGGGCATAAGCGGCGTGAAAGGCGGGTTGGTAGTAGCGGTAGGTGAGGCGGTCACAGAAGCCGTAGGCGATCGCCCAGAAGGTGTCGGGTTCGCCCCAGGCGAAGAGCCCGAGCTGCCCTTTGCGGTGGAGTTCCAGGGCAACAGCCTGATGAAACGCGCGAAAGCGGGGCTCGTTCCATGCCGATTGCTCGCCATGTTGGACGCGACTCCATTGGGAGAGTTGTTCGAGAAGCTTCGCGATCTCTTGCGGTGTTTCGGCACGAAGAAGTTGCGCGTTCGGGTGGTCGCGGGCGATCCGCCGCCGGAGATAGGCGATCTCTTTGCGCAGTTTCGGCGTCCATCGTGCGGTGAGGGTGTCGCGATCGAGCCCCGCCAAGGAAAGGTAAGGGACAGGGCGCGGCGCTCTGCTCCACAGGGAGAGGGTGGACGGCCACGGCAGCGTCAAGAGGGGACTCGTCTCCCGCACCCCTTCCCAAAAAATTAGGGGCGGCGCCGAGCGGACAGCAATTTGAGCGAGAAAACTCGCCCAGAGCGCGTCGTGAAGTCTTCTCGGCGCGACGAGGTCGAGGTGGTCGGGGTGGAGTTCGGCACCGAGCCAGCGCCACACCGGAATCGCATGCCATCGCGTCTCAGCAAGGGGAATCGCGCCTGCCGGTTCCCCCCCGTGAAACGCGACCCAGACGCGCAGCGTCGGCCGGTAGTGGGCGACGACCGCGTCCAACCAGCAGGTGTCGAGAAAGAGGGGAAGGTCGGCGTCAGCGACCCACTGCGACCACCGTTCCCCTTCCCCTTGCCACCAGGGGGTGGTAAAGAGGCGCCAGGTGAATTCCATCTCGGCTACCCTACCGCTCGTGGGCGTAGAACCACCGCCACGCCGCAACGACGGTCTCCCACACCCGTTCGGCGTTGTGCGCCCAGGTAAACTCCCGTTCGATCCGCGCGCGCGCCGCGCGACCGAGGCGACTCCGCAGCGCCGCATCGGCAACGAGCCGTTCGAGCGTTTGGGTAAAAGCGATATCGTCGTCGGGATTGAACACCACCCCTTCGACCTCCGGCGTCATCACCTCGCGCACCCCTGCAGTGTCGGGTGCCATCACCGCTTTGCCCATCGCCATGTATTCGAAGAGCTTGAGCGGCGAACAGTAGGGTTGGGTGTGGGGAAGGACGGTGATCTCCATCGCCGCGAGATGAGTGGGCATCGCGTCGTGGGGAAGATGCCCCGTCCAGTGGACCCAGCGCTGAAGTGCTGCGGGAAGCGCGGCAAGGCGGCTGGCGACTGCGTCGTTGTGGCGCCCGACAAGCAGAAGCGCCACAGGGTAACCGGCTTCCCGCAGCGCCTGCCACGCCGCGATCAGCCGCTCGGGGCGGTGCCAGACGATGAAACTGCCGCTGTAGCCGATGACGATCGTCTCGTCGGGCCACCCCCACGCGCGGCGCAACGGGGTCCCGTCGATCCCAGGGTGAAAGCGCTCGATGTCGACGCCGTTGTGGTTGACGGTGATCGGCTTTTGTTCCGGGTTACACTGGGCGAGCGGCGCGGCGATCGCTCCGGTTACCGCCACCGCCCCAGCAGAGAGGGCGAGCGCGTGGCAGTTGGCAAAGAGGCGATTGACCCACGGGATCGGCTTGATGTCGAGGTAGGTCCCCATGAGCTCGCCACGATCGAGGCCGTTGAATTCGGTGACGACGGGAATCTTGCGTCTCTGGCATGCCCAATGGATGGAGAGCGTTTCGGCGTCGTAGCGGGTGATCACCAGATCGGGGCGTTCGCGGTCAAGGAGTGCCCCCTCGCGTTGCGCCTGCCGCCACTGCCGAAGCAGGAGGAGGAGGTCGCGGAGATAGTAGCGGCCGAGCGCGCGACGCACTTTGCGCCACCACGGTTCTGCCGCAGGTGAGGAGAGCTCGGGTGGCGGGGCGACGACGCGAAAGCGGACCTGCCGCTCGGCGCAGAGGGCGGCAAACGCTGCAATGAATTCGGCGACATGGACCGCCGAACCGTCGGTGGGAGAGCGTTGGTAGTGGACGTACCAGACCGTCCGCGGGGTGGGGTAGGGTGGAGCACGCATCGGTTGGGCAAGAGAGTGCGGTCGATCGGCCATTCTACCGCATCGGGGAGGCAGCGGCTGCGGCGAGTCGCGCGGCGAGCTCAGGGAGCGTTTCGGGGCGGACGACGCCGAAGCGGAGCGCCGGCGGATTATGAAAGGGGCGAACGAGGAGGAAGCGGCGCGCGAGCGCTTCACTTGCCGCAACCGGATTGGGGTGGGGAACGAGGAGCGCGTAAGGGGCGAGTCCCGGGAGGGCGGTAGCATGCTTAGCTGGGTGCCACCCGCTCGCTTCGAGCGCCGCCTGGAGCGCTTGATACGCCCCAGTGAGCCGCGCGAGCTGTTGGGCGTGCCAGGAGCGGTCACTGAGGGCGAGGGTCGCCGCCCAGCGGGCGGGGTGGCTCACTGCCCACGGCCCGAGGTGGGTAGCGAGGCGCGCGAGGAGCTTTCGTTCGGCAAAGGCGACGCCGAAGCGAATCCCCGCGAGGCCAAAGAATTTGCCGAGGGAGCGCAGGACCACCACCCCAGGGGTGTGCGCCGCCCACGCTGGGAGCGGGCTCGGGCGCCCCGCGGCGACGTCGGCCGCGTCGGCAAAGGCTTCGTCGATGAGGAGCAGCCCGCCCCGTGCGGCGAGCTGTGCGTGCCACGCTTGCAGTTGCGCGACACTCCAACGGTGGCCGGTCGGGTTGTTCGGTTGCCCCAAAAGGAGGACGTCAGCGTGGGTGACCGCCTCGGTGATCGCCGCGGCATCGAGGGGGACGCGACAGACGGTGTGGCCCGCAAGCGCCCAGGTGCGGCCATATTCGCCGTAGCTCGGGCTCGGGATCACCACCCGTTGCCGGGGAGAAGCGAGAAGGGGCAGAAGCTGCAGAACCGCCTGCGTTCCGGGGATCGGTAGCCCTTCAAAGCCGTAGTAGTCGGTGATCGCCTGGGGGAGCGCATCGTCGGGCTCGGGGAGCCGCTGCCAGACCGCTTCGGGGACCGACGGCAACGGGTAGCTCCACGGGGCGACCGCGGTCGAGAGGTCGAGCCACGCGTCAATCGCGCCGCCGTAACGGGCGATCGCCGCGCGCAGCCGCCCGCCGTGGGGGATCTCGTCCGGTGTCATCGACTGACCCAGAGCGCGACGACAACGATCACACCGAGTGTGGCGCGCTTGAGGAGCGCCAACGCAGCGTACGGCGTCTCGGGCGTTGCTTTGTTGCCCCAGCCGAGCGGCGGGCGGTTCCGCCACGCGCCGTGGTAGGGAGCAGGGCCGCCCAAGCGCACGCCGAGCGCGCCAGCGCCTGCAGCCATCACCGGCCCGGCGTTGGGGCTCGGCCAATGGGGTGCTTGCCGCTGCCAGCAGCGCCACGCCGAGCGGAAATCGCCTGCGAGCGCGTAGGCCAGAGCGGTCACGCGCGCGCTCGGCCAACCGAGGAGGTCGTCGGCTCGGGCGGCAAACCAGCCGAAGTCGCGGTAGCGGGGGGTGCGGTACCCCCACATCGCGTCGAGCGTGTTCACCAGGCGATGGACCACTACCCCCCAGCCGCCAGCAAGCGCAAACCAGACGAGCGGCGCGATCACCGCGTCGTGGCCGTTCTCGAGCGCCGATTCGGTTGCGGCGGTCGCAATCCCCGTCGCGTCGAGCGGCGCGGTGTCGCGGCTGACGATCTGGGCGAGCGCATGCCGGGCAGTGGGGAGATCGCCGCGCGCCAAAGGTTCCGCGACCGCGCGCACATGCTCGTCGAGGCTGCGCCAACCGAGCGCAACGCCGAGCACGACGCCGTCGATGAGCCACTGCAGGCGCGGGAATGCGGCGCTCGCCCAGCCGTAGAGGAGGAGCGGCGGCGCGACCGCAGCGCCCCAAGCCACGATCCCAGCGAGCCGGCCGCGCCATCGGTTGTGCGCCTCTTCCCCGAGCGGGGTCGCTTCCGTCGCTGGGAGAAGCCACCGCCGGCGCGCCCACCCTTCGCACCGCTCCGCCCAGCGGCCGAACGCGACGATCGGATGAAAGCGGCGGGGTTCGCCAATGATGCGATCCCACAGAAGGCCAACCACCAGGGCAACGAGCGCGCTCATCGCCCCGATTATCGCAAATTAGGTGCCGCAGGTGGTGCGAAAGCGGCGCATGAACTCGGGGGAGGAGGGGGCGGCGAGGTCGGCAAACGCCGGCTCTTCGCGGTAAGGGGTGCGCACCGCGTCAAGGAGCCGGAAGAAGGGGGCAAGATCCCCCGCTTCGGCGTCGGCGAGCGCTGTGGCGACCGCTTCGTTGCGCAGAATCAGCCACGGATTCGCCGCGCGCAGCGCTGCGCTCAAACGGGGCGCCGATTCCCCGGCGGCAACACCCAAGCGTGCCCGCCACCGGGCAAGCCACGCGTCGAGCTGGGGGGAGGGGATCTGCGCGCGCAGCGGCGCCTCATCGCCGTCGATGACCGCGGCGAGGGCCCGAAAGGAGGAGGTGTAGTCGGCTTGGTGGCGCTCGAGCAACTCAAGCCACGCGGCGATCAACGCCTCGTCTTCAGCAACCGTCGCGGGGTCAGTCGCGGCGTCGAGGGCCAGTTTGCACCGCATCGCTTCGCGCCACGCCCGCGCGTAGCGTTCGGGGAAGGTGTCGATAACCGCGCGCGCCGCGTCGACCGCGCGATTGGGGTCAGGGTCGATCAGCGGCAGCAGCGCTTCCGCAAAGCGCGCGAGGTTCCACTGGGCGATCCGCGGCTGCTCGGCAAAAGCGTACCGCCCCCCGCGGTCGATCGCGCTAAAGACCGTCTGCGGGTGGTAGCGTTCGAGAAAGGCGCACGGGCCGAAGTCGATCGTCTCGCCGCTGATCGCCATGTTGTCGGTGTTCATCACGCCGTGGATGAAGCCCACCGCGCACCACTGTGCCACGAGCGTCGCCTGCCGTTCGCAGAGCGCTTCGAGGAGCGCCAACGCCGGCGACGGGGCGGCGAGCCGCTCCGGGTCGTGGCGTGCCAATGTGTAGTGGAGGAGCCGGCGAAGGCGCGCGGTGTCGCCGCGGGCGGCGAAAAACTCGAAGGTCCCGACCCGCAGATGGCTTGCGGCGACACGCGTGAGGATCGCCCCGGGGTGGCGATGCTCGCGGCGCACCGTCTCGCCCGTCGCCGCGACTGCGAGCGCCCGGGTGGTCGGAATCCCCAACGCCGCGAGCGCTTCACTGTAGAGCACTTCTTTGAGCATCGCCCAGAGCGCCCCTTTGCCGTCGCCACCGCGGGAGAAGGGGGTGGCGCCAGAGCCCTTGAACATCAGGTCGCGGCGCATGCCGTCGCGCCCGACTACTTCGCCAATCAAGAGCGCCCGCCCGTCCCCGAGCACCGGCGCGAAGTGGCCAAACTGGTGGCCGGCATAGGCTTGCGCGAGCGGCTTGGCTTCAGCAGGGAGGCGCTGGCCGGTGAAGAGCGCTGCGAGCGTTGCTTCGTCCAGGCCAGCAAGGGGGAGCGCGAGCGCCTCGGCAAGCTCGCGGTTGAGGTAGAGGAGCTGCGGCGCAGGGACCCGGTCGGGGCGCCACGGGATCGCGCAATCGGGAAGTTCCCGGGCAAAGGTATTGTCGAACGGAAACGGGGGCAGGGGTGTTGCGGACATCGCGAGCGCTCCTGTTGGGGGGTCGAAGTGTGTTGTGGTTGTCCCTCAAGGGTAGCGCGCGTGGGCTGCTTTGGCAAGGAGCGGGCGATCGGCCCCGCGGCGTCGTACAATCGCGCCATGGCACACCGGGCGATCATGATTCAAGGGACGATGTCGGACGCGGGGAAGAGCACGCTCGTTGCCGCGCTCTGCCGGCTGCTGCGCCGCGAAGGGGTGCGCGTCGCCCCATTCAAACCGCAGAATATGGCGAACAACGCCGCGGTGACCATTGACGGCGGCGAGATCGGCCGCGCGCAGGCGCTCCAGGCGCAAGCGGCGGGCATTCCCCCCCACACCGACTTCAACCCGGTCCTGTTGAAACCGCAGAGTGATCGGACGGCGCAGGTGGTGATCCACGGCAAAGTGGCGGCAACGCTCGACGCCCGCCGCTACCACGACTACAAGCCGCGGGCGCGGGAAGCGGTGCTTGCCTCGTGGGCGCGGCTTACCACCCAGTACGACTATATCGTCGTCGAAGGGGCGGGAAGCCCCGCGGAGGTGAATCTCCGCGCCAACGACATCGCCAACATGGGCTTTGCCGAAGCGGTCGATCTTCCGGTGGCGCTCGTTGCCGACATCGACCGCGGCGGGGTCTTTGCCCAGATCGTCGGGACGCTTGCGTGCCTCGCGCCGAGTGAAGCGGCGCGGATCCGGGGGTTTGTGATCAACCGCTTTCGCGGCGACCTTGCTCTCCTCGCCCCGGGGCTCGAGTGGCTCACCGCGCAGACCGGCAGACCGGTCTATGGCGTGCTTCCCTACCTCACCGACTGGTCACTCGACGCCGAAGACGCGCTGCAGCCGGCAGTCGCCCGTCAAGAGACGCAACTAAGGGTCGTCGCGATCGCCTACCCGCGGATTGCGAACCACACCGACCTCGACCCATGGCGGCTCCATCCCGAAGTCGACTTCCACTGGTGGCATGGCGGCCGGTGGCCGGGGGCCGACCTGGTGGTCCTCCCGGGGTCGAAGGCGGTGCTTGCCGACCTCGCGTGGCTGCGGGCGCACGACGGCGAAGCGATTCTGCGCCGCCACCTGCGCTACGGCGGCAAAGTGGTCGGGCTCTGCGGCGGCTTTCAGATGTTGGGGAAGAGCATCGCCGACCCTTACGGCGCGGAGGGGCCGGCGGGAAGCGAAAGCGCGGGGCTCGGGCTCCTTGCGGTCACGACGCGGCTGGCGCACGACAAGCGCCTCACTGCATCAGGCGGCACCTTGGTCCACCCCGCGCTCGTCGGCGACCGTCCGGTGGCGGTGCGTGGCTACGAGATCCACCTTGGGGTGAGCGAGGGGCCGGCGCTCGCTCAGCCGCTTCTGGTGAGCGATCGGGGCGAAGCGGACGGCGCCGTTTCGCCCGACGGGGCGATCGTCGGCACCTACTGGCACGGCCTCTTTGACGACGCCGCGGCGTTCGCCGCCTTTGCCGCGTGGGCGGGGGCGAAGCGCCTCACCCCGATCGACGCCGACACCCGCCGCGAGGCGATGATCGACCGCCTCGCCGATACGGTCGCGGAGCACTGCAACTGGCGCGCGCTCCTTGGCCTTTGACTACTCCGGCAGGAAGATCGCCTGCTTCGCCGCCGCCTGGGCGGTTTTGACGACGAGCCAAAGGATCACGAGCGTGGTGAGTGCGACGAGCACTTTCGCGAGGAGCGTGAGCAGGCTGTTGCCGCTCAGGTGGGCGACACTCATCGTCGCGACGGTGAGCGCTGCGAGCGGAAAGGAGTAGGCCCATGCCGAGAGGAAGAAGGGGAGCTTGAGAAAGCGTACCGCGTTACTCGCAAGCACGAGCGCCAGGAAGAGCGCGACACCGTAGAGAATGCGCGCGACCGCGTCGAGCGTCTCGCCGTTCAACTGCAGCCACGCCAGCACCCCGACCGACGGCGGCGCGAGGAGAATGAAGAGGGTCGGCGCGAGCCGTTGCGGCAGCGGCTCAAAGAAGATCAACCGGTGGATCACGATCGTGAGCAGCACCAGCCAGAAGACGATCCCGATCGCGAAGAAGTACCAGCTCGCCTCAACGTGACCGTAAGCGACGCCGGCGAGCGGCGCGACGACATTCCCCACCACTGGAATGAACCACGCCGGGTTGATGTGGGGGATCTGGTAGTGGGTGTGGTGGAGCCACGTGCTCATCATCACCGGCACCAGAAGCGCATGGCCGACGGCACCGACGAGCCAGAAGGTGTGGCCGAGCGCGGGCGCGAAGCCTTTGAGCGCTGTGCCCAGCAGCAACAGCGAAATGGTGATCGCGGCAAAAAAGTTCATCCGCACCGGGTGGCGCCAATCTTCACGCAGCCCTTCAGGGTTGCGCACCGCTTTGCCAATGAGCAGCGTGAGGTAGAGGGGGAAGAGCGCTGTGGCGACGACGGTGACCGTCTCACCGATCGCTGCCGGCCAGCCCCAGAGGTGGGCGCTCTTCAACCAAACAAGGGCGAGTCCCGAAAGCCCCATGATCGACGCAAAGAGGGCGAGTGGAAAGTAGCGGATCACGTCGGGGCGGGGCGAATCATTCGCCGTTACAGTGGGTGATTGCATCGCGACACTCCTTCATGATGATGACCGGGCTAGTTTATCAGTTTTTTCTAAAATTTGTCGATCGATTCCGGTAGCGGAAAAAAGAAAACGGGCGCATGGTCATGCGCCCGGAAAAGAAGCGAAGGTTTGGAGGAGAGACCCATGCGGTCTGCGCGTTGGGGTTGGAGGTGCCGCAAAGCAGCGCAGACAGTAGCAAAAAGCGTGCCAACTTTTGCAAGGTCAGACCGCAAGGTGAAAGAGCGCGCCAGAAGCGGGTAAATGCCATGGTGGCCCAGGCAAGAGAGAGATGCAACGCCATCGTTTTTTCTGCCAATTTTGTCACATATGGCAGAAAACTTGTCATTTTTTGGCAGCTTTGCGCCGCGACAGACCCAACGAGGCGAGCCGCCGGTAGAGCGTCCGTTCGCTGATGCCGAGCTGTTCGGCGAGCATTTTGCGCGACCCGGAGAAGGAGTAGGCGATTTTCGCAAGCTGCGCAGCCTCGTCATCGGCGCATTCCTTGGAATCCGGGGTGGAGGCGGTTGCGCTCACAGCTCCGAGGTGGAGCTCATCGGGGAGGTCGCCCGCGCCGATCGTGCGGCCGTCGCTCAACAGCACCGCCCGTTCCAGGATATTGCGCAGCTCGCGGACATTGCCCGGATAGTCGTAGGCCTCGAGAAGCGCTATCGCCTCTGGAGTGACGGTGATGCTGTTTCCCGGGGCGATCCGCTCGAGAAGCGCGGTGACCAGAAGCGGAATATCCCCGCTCCTTTCGCGCAACGGCGGGACGCGGATCGGAAAGGTGTTTACCCGGTAGTAGAGGTCTTGGCGAAAGCGGCCGTCGCGCACCATCGCAGCGAGCGGTTGGTGGGTTGCGGAGATGAGGCGGATGTCGGTGGTGCGCAGCTCCGTCGACCCCAGCGGGCGAAAGGTGCCGGTTTCAAGCAGCCGCAGGAGTTTCACTTGAAGCGAGAGCGGAATATCCCCGAGTTCATCGAGAAAAAGGGTGCCGCCGTTTGCCGCTTCGACCAGACCGATCTTGCGTTGGGTTGCTCCGGTAAAAGCCCCCTTCTCGTGGCCGAAGAGCTCTGATTCGAAGAGCGTTTCG